>JBBPIG010000012.1 GCA_038040445.1 Acidobacteriota bacterium
TGCCTGCCTCTTCTAGCGCAACGCAAAGCAGGCAGGGATGCCTGCGCTCCCAGGTTGAACCCGCTCGGACCTTGATGCCACACCCAGCCATTTTCAAATCGATCGTCAAGCCAATCGCGGCAGCATTTGCGTTCATTCAGGGCGCGGGCGCGGCTGCGTGGACCTTTCCATCGGTGCTAGGCTCGGCGATGCTGATCGCCTGGGCCGCCGAAGCCGCGCAGTTTCTGATCTCGCAAGGGCTCGCTCTTGCAATGCTGGCGTGGCTTCAGACGTTGCCGGAGTTCGCCATCGAAGCGGTCATCGCCTGGCAAGCCGGACTTGTTGCCGGCGATCCCAATATCACTCCCTCGGTGAAGCTACACGCGACCTCTTTGATGACCGCGAACCTGACGGGGAGCTTGCGTCTCCTGGTTGGGCTCGGCTGGCCGATGATCTACGCCACCGCTGCGATCTTTTATCGCAGACAGAGCAAGAAGCGGCTCAGAGAAATCAAGCTCGAACGCGAGCACGCGATCGAGATAGTCTTCCTGCTCGTGGCTATCGCTTATTTCGCGGTGATCTGGCTTAAGGGCACGCTTAGCTGGGTTGATACAATAGTCTTGTCGGTGATCTACTTCGTCTATCTCTACTTTCTCAAGAAGATTCCGCCTCAGTCAGAAGAGAGGATCGAAGACCTGGATCGCATCCCGCGATTCATCCTGCGCCAGCGCCGGCCGCTTCGAAACGCGATGATCGGGGCGATGTTCGCGGGGGGCGGGTTGATTCTGTACTTCGCGGCGCACCCGTTTCTTGAGAGCCTGAAAGCTATTGCCATCGGGCTCGGGATTTCGACGTTCGTCTTTGTTCAGTGGGTCGCGCCTTTCTTGTCGGAGTTCCCCGAAAAAGTTTCCGCGTTCAACTGGGCGCGGCGGGTGACCAGCGCGCCGATGGCCTTGATGAATATGGTCAGCTCGAACATCAACCAATGGACGATGCTTGCTGCGATGCTTCCGATCGCATACGGGTTTGCGCTCGGCCGCGCGGATACAATTGATTTCGATTCGCATCAAGAGCTCGAGGTACTGATGACAATAGGACAGTCGCTGCTTGGCGCATTGTTTCTGGCGAACATGAAATTCACCTGGTGGGAAGCGGCGCTGCTATTCACCCTTTGGGCCGCTCAGTTCGTGCTTTCAGGATTCGAAAAGCCTATCGATCCGGCGATGCCTGACAACAACTTCGCGGTGCACGTCGCCGGATGGCTATCGATCTCAGCCGATCAGGTCCAAGGCTTCGCCCACCACGGTAAGGAAGTTATTACCGCTTTGTATTTTCTCTGGACGGGCGTCATCATTGCTATCGCGGTCAAGAGCCGAAGCCAGTTTGAAGCGTTTGCTGTTTTTCCAAAGCTGATGCGAGAGCATTGGTAGAGTGATGCGTGAAGAGTGATGCGTGATGCGTGACCGGATGGATGCTGATGAACGCGCACTTCCACCTCGTCCGGTCACGCATCACGCATCACGCATCACGTTTCACTCTTCACGCATCAATCCGGGGTCACAGTCATGATCAAGACCATCCTTGTGCCAACCGATTTCAGCGAGCACGCCCAGAGAGCCTTTGAAAGAGCGTCCGATCTGGCTCGGCAGCTCGACGCGAAACTCTACTTGTTGCACGTTCAAACAGGAAGCGACTTAAGGATCGCAGTCAGAGAGGGCTTGCTCGCCGGAACTTCCACTGACGAAGAGGTTCATAAAGCCGTGGAGCAGTTAACCGAGCAGCGCTTCTCCACGTTGTGCGGAGCCGACCCTTCACAACTCCCGATTGAACACACTTGCCGGCGAGGCGAGCCGGGCGCGGTGATTGTAGCTTACGCGAAGGAGATTGGCGCCGACCTGGTAGTAGTTGGAAGGCGCGGCGCGGGTTTGCTCGAAGAGATGCGCGAAGCAGTCATCGGGTCTGTTACTGAAAATGTTATCAAGAAATCCCCGTGCCCGGTTATGGTTGTCAGACGCGAACACTAGCCCGAACGGAGAAGATCGAGGATCGAAGATCGCGATCCTCCGTCCTCTATCCTCGATCCTCTATCCTCGATCCTCTATCCTCGATCCTCTATCCTCGATCCTCAACGCCCGGCATCTCATTCGCACCGGAGCGCGACCATCGGGTCGACCTTCGTTGCTTTGCGCGTGGGTACATAACACGCCACCATCGCGACGGTACCCAGCAACACCGAGATTCCCACAAAGGTGAGCGGATCGGTCGAAGTGACCCCGTACAGAATCTGCGCCATCGCCCGGGTCATCGCAAAGGCGCCTGCAAGTCCGATGACGATGCCGATGAGAGTTAGCGTCAATCCCTGGGTGATGACCAGCCTAAAAATATCTCGAGCCTGGGCGCCCAACGCGATGCGAATGCCGATCTCGTGAGTGCGCTGGGAGACGGCGTAGCTCATCACCGCGTAGATGCCTACCCCCGCAAGCACGAGCGCAAGCAGCGCGAAGACCGCCATCATCGACGACGCCAATCGCTTGGGCGACATTCGAAAAGCGATTACTTGCTCCATCGGTTGGACGTTGAAGACTGGCAGCGTCTTATCGAGCGCGCTCACTTCACCACGCACTGCAGAAGTGAGTTGCGCCGGGTCAGAGGCGCTGCGAATCACCAGGGATATCGAGCGCCATACCTCCTGCGTGTAAGGGGCGTAAATCTGCGCCTCGAGTTTGTCATCGAAGTCTGCATTCATCACATTGGCCGTCACGCCGATGATCGACACTGCCGGACCGCGGGGTTGTGCGAACTGCTGTCCGATGGGATCCTGGCCGGGCAGGAACTCGTTCACGAACGCTTCGTTGACCAACGCGACGCGCGGTGAATCGCCGCGATCCTGGCTGGTCAAGTTACGGCCTTTGATGAGCCGGGTACCGATGGCTTCGAAATAGCCGGGCGTAACCGGAGTGTACAGGACGTTTGGTTGCTTACCTTGCGGAAAAACGGTCTGCCCGATTCGCTCGATGCCATGGCTGTTGTTGAACCCGCCCATAGGCAGATTGCCAACCCCACCGACGCGCGTCACACCGGGCAACGCTTCGATGCGATCCAGAAGCTGGTTGTAGAAGCTGAGTCGCGTCTCGACCTTACCGTATTTTTCATTTGGCAGCGAAACTTCCATAGTCAGGACGTTTGTCGGCTTGACGCCGAGGTCCGATCGTAGCAATTCGACGAAGCTGCGAATCATCAACCCTGCGCCGATCAGCAGCACCAGCGACAACGCGACCTCCGCAACCACCAAAATGTTGCGCGCGCGATTGTGCGACGCCTTGCCCGATGAGCCTTTGCCGCCTTCTTTCAAAGCTTCGTTGAAATTCGTCTTGGTGGATTGCATCGCCGGAACCAGCCCGAAGAGCAGGCCGGTTAACACCGACACGATGAGCGTGAAGACGAACACTGTTCGATTGATGACAAGGTTATGCCAGCCGGGGATGAACTTGGAAAAATCGTCGGGGATGGCGCGTGAGAGCGCTCCTACGCCCCAGACCGAAACCAGCAATCCGAGCGCGCCGCCGGCCAGACTTAGAAGCAAACTCTCGGTGAGCAACTGGCGAACGAGCCGCCACCGGCTCGCGCCCATTGCCAATCGAATCGCGATCTCTTTCTGCCGGGATGCACCGCGCACAAGCAACAGATTTGCGACGTTGGCGCACGCGATCAGCAGTACGAAGCCGACAGCGGCCAGCATCACCGGCGCGTACATGCGCGAGCCGCGCGTTGCGTCTTCCGTCATTGAAAGGACGTTGACGCTTCGTCCGGCGTTGGTTTCCGGAAACTGCTCGGCCGCGCGCGCCGCAATCCCCTTGAGGTCTTCGCGAGCTTGTTCGCTGGTCACGCCCGGCTTGAGCAAGCCCATCACTTGCAGATAATGATCGCCGCGGTTGGTCAGGTCTTTTGCGTCGAAGACGATGGGCGCCCACATCTCGCCGCCGTTGAACGGATAGTTGAACTGCGGCGGCATCACGCCGATCACGGTGAAGTTCTTGCCGTTGACCCGGATGGTTTGGTTGACTATGTTCGGGTCCGCGCCGAAGCGGCGCTGCCAGAGATTGTGCTTCAGAACGACGACTTGTTGCTTGCCCGCCTGGCCTTCATCGGGCGCGAACGTGCGGCCATACATCGCCCGGACACCGAGCGCGTCGAAAAAGCTCGCCGACACGAGGTAACCCAAGAACCGCTCCGTCTCGTCGAGCTCGGTCAGATCGAAGTAGCGCTGGCTGATGGCAACAACCTGTTCGAAGGTTTGATTCTGCTCACGCCAGTCGTTGACGTTGGCTGGCGCAACCGAGCCGCGTTTGAAGCCAAGTTGCGGGTTGGCTTCCCAAAGCATCAGCAGCCGGTCCTGATTCGGAAAAGAAAACGGATGAAACAGCGTCGCATCCATAGCGCTGAACGTGGTCGTGTTGGCGGCGATGCCAAGCGTGATCGCAAGCAGAGCCACTGCTGTGAACCCGGGACTGCGCAGCAGCATTCGGATTCCAAAGCGGACGTCTTTGATGACAGTTTCCATAATCATATTTTCGATTTCCGATTGGCGATTGCCGATTGCTTCCGGCGCGCTGCTGAGATCCGCGAGGCCGCCATGATTGCGACCAGTTCGTTAGCGTCCTAAGCAAGGGCTCGACCTTGCCGGCGGGGAGAAGGCTTCCCCCGATGATCAATTCCATCCAAAAGGCGCTCTCATCAGCTTCTTCTTCTACGACCCCAATCTTGGCAATGAACTCCGCCCGCGATCGACCCCGACAGCAAGCTCGGTAGTTAGATCCGACTCCAGTGCCGCTGCGCACGAGTTGGTTGCCAATCGCCCGTCCTGAAACGGTCTTTGGAAGAGCCTCAACCAAACTCATAACTCTCAATGCAAATCTTTTTGTTCTCGCTTTCAGCTCGGCCTTATTCATTATGTTTCCGATTTCCGAGTGGCGATTGCGGATTGCTTGTTCACCTTCAGCGTGAAATCGGCAATCGCAAATCGGCAATCGGAAATCGGAAATCAATGTATCACTCATACCTGAGCGCGACCATCGGATCAACCTTTGCGGCTCTGCGCGCCGGCATGAAACAGGCTGCCAGAGCCACAACCGTCAGCAGCACCGCAGTGACAACGAATGTGATCGGATCGGTCGCGGTGACCCCGAACAAGAAGCTCGACAACAAGCGGGTCAGCCCGATCGCCCCGCCCAGCCCGATCGCGATCCCGATCACCGCGGGCAACATGCCCTGAGCAACAACCAGCTTCACTACATCCCCTGAACTTGCGCCCAACGCTACGCGAATCCCGATCTCGCGGGTGCGCTGCACCACCGAGTAAGCTACGACGCCATAGATGCCGATCACCGCCAGCACTAATCCTATCACTGCGAACAACCCGAGCAACGCGGTGTTGAACCGATCCTGCGCCAGCGACAGCGAAACGATCTGTTCAAGCGATTGAATATTGGTCACCGGCAGCAACGGATCGACGTTAAGCATCTCCCGCTTCACGGTAGACGTCAGAGTCAGCGGATCGATAGCCGTGCGTAAGGCGAACTTCATCGTCACATACTGGCGGGCTACCAGCAATACCTTGTCGGGCACTTGCGCCAACGGCACAAACACCGCGGCAGGAGCGGGCGAGCTTAGCCCGAATTGTTTCAAGTCGCCGACCACTCCAATAACCTGGCACGATCGGCCGTTCGCAGCGGAGCGTTGAACGATTAACCGCTGACCGAGCGGGTCGGCTTCCTTGAACACCTGACGCGCATATGTCTCGTTGACGATCGCCACCGGCTCCGAACCGGCCATGTCCGTCTCGGCGAACTCGCGTCCTCGTTTGATCGCCATCCGCATAACCTGGAAGTATTCGGGCGTGATCATGCGGTACTCGGTTGAGCGCTCTGAATTTGGGCGCCCCTCGACCTCGACCGTCAGATTGAGCCAGCGGCTCAGGGGCAAATTGCTGGTGACCGCAGCGGCCTCAACACCGGGTATCGCCTTGAGCCGTTCGAGCGACCGCTGGACATAGTCGGTGTGCTTGGCCGTCGTTTTGTATTGCTCGCCATTTGGCGCGACCTCGAAAGTCAGCACGTTGCGCGGATCGAAGCCGGGGTCAACGCCGCGCAAGCTGGCGAAGGTGCGAATCAATAAGCCGGCGCCGATCAGTAACACGAGCGCGAGCGCAATTTCCGACATCACCAACGCGCTGCGAACTCGCCCGCGATCATCGCCAATCGCTCCTTTTCCTCCACCCTGCTTGAGCGAGTGGTTGACGTCGACTCGAGCTGCTTTGATCGCCGGCGCCAACGCGAACACCAGACCGGTGAGCACCGATGCGCCGAACGCGAAGCCCAGCACTCGCCAGTCGAAACCGATTTCACCGGTCCGCGGAATCAGATCCGCCGGTATGAAAGCCGCGATCATCTCTACTCCCCATTGAGCCAGGAGCAACCCCGCAAGTCCGCCAACAAGCGCGAGCACGACGCCTTCGGTCAGCAACTGCCGCGCGATCCGAGACCAACTTGCGCCAAGCGCCTGACGCACAGCCATCTCCGAACCGCGTCCGGCAGCTTGCGCCAGTTGTAGATTGGCGACGTTGGCGCACGCGATCAAAAGCACAAAGCCAACCGCGCCCAACATGATCAGCAACAGCGGGCGCGCCTCAGCAGTCAGGCTTGCAAGATAGGGCTCGACTCCAATGCCGTCTTCCTGACGCCAGAGCATCTTTGGATACGCTTCGCCGAACCTGTCAAAGACCCCTTTCATATCTGCGACGGCTTGCTCTTGCGACACGCCCGGCTTGAGTCGCGCCAGCACGGTGTAGTTGTGCCCCTCCTCGCCGCTCGCTGGATTCGTCCGCATCGGGAACAGCAGGGCTGCCTGTGCGCCGTAGCGAAAGCTCGGCGGCATGATGCCGATGGCGGTGTAATCTTTGCCGTTGATCAAAACAGTCTTGCCGACCACCACCGGATCAGCGCCGAAACGCCTCCGCCATAAACCGTCGCTGAGAATAACCACTTGTTCGCCGTTGGGCGAATCTTCCTGTTCGGTGAAGTCGCGCCCGATAACCGGATGCACGCCAAGCACGCGGAAGAAATCAGCCGAGACCTTCACGCCGCTTACGAACTCCGGTTCATTCCCGCCCGACAAGTTCACGCCCGAGCCCATTCCGGTTGTCGCGGCGACGCCCTCGAATGACCGGCTGTGATCTCGCCAGAACACAAATTTCGGTTCGCTCGCGGCTGAAAGGGCCGACCCGGCCCTGGTGGGCGATAAAGCCATGATCCGGCCGGGTTCTGAATACGCCAGAGGACGCAACAGCACCGCGTTGACTACCGAGAAGATTGCCGTGGTCGCGCCGATGCCGAGCGCGAGCGTCGCAACGGCGATCAAGGTAAAGCCCGGCCGCTTGAGCAGCATCCTGAATCCATATCGCACGTCTTGCAACAAGGTTTCCATGATTCACCTTTTCTCAGGGTTCCGGGTTCAAGGTTCAGGGTTCCGGGTTCAGAGTTCAGAGTTCCGGGTCCACGGTTCTACGTTCTGACACTCGTCGAAGCTGATAAATAAAACGTCAACCCTGAACCCGGAACTCTGAACCCTGAACCTAGTTACTATTCACATCTGAGCGCCGCAAGCGGATCAATGCTTGCGGCCTTGCGCGCGGGGAGATAACCCCCAAGCAGAGTCGCCGCACTCAACAGCACCCCGGCTCCAACAAATACAATTGGGTCGCCGGCCTTCACGCCAAACAGCAGCGATTCCGTCAACCGGCCAAGCCCGTAAGCGGCTGGCAACCCGACCACAAGTCCCACCAAAGCCAGCACGACGACTTCTCTTAAGATGAGCCACGACACAATTCCCCGAGTCGCTCCCAGCGCCATGCGAATGCCGATTTCGCGGGTGCGCCGCGTCACCGTGTAGGCCATCACGCCGTACAGTCCGATTGAGGCAAGCAACGCCGCCAGCAGCGCAAAGCACAGCGAAAGAAACGTCAGGAACTTGTCGGCGAACAGCGATTCGTCTATTTGCCGTTCGAGCGTCTTTAGATCGAACACGGGCAGATTGCCGTCCAGTCGTTGCACTTCGCGCCTCAATCCCGCGGACACAGCACCGAGCTCCTGCCTGGTCTTCACGTAAAAAGTGATATTCCCAACCGTCTTGAACTGGGAGTAGGGCAGATAAACGAAAGGTCCCACCTTGTCGCGAACGGTGGCGTGCTTGTTGTCCTTCACCACGCCTACGATTTCGATATCCGGACGAACCTTGTCGCCCGCGCCGAAGGTAAAATGCGCGCCCATGGGGCTTCGATTGTCGAAGAAGCGCCGGGCCATGGATTCGTTGATGATCGCGACCTTCGAACTGCTCGTTGTGTCCGCCAATCCAAATTCGCGCCCTGCCAGAAGCGGAATCCCCATCGTGGAAAAGTAGCCGGGCCCGATCCAGTTCTGGTGGGCTTCCATCTCTTCTTCGTCCTGTGCCTGGTATCCTTCAACGGTGATGTTGGCGGACGAATTGCTGTTGGTGAACACGGGTATCACAGCTTCGCCAACAGACTCGACGCCCGGCTGTGATATCAGATTCTGGTGAAGCTGATCCAAAAATGCGATGGTGCGTTGCGGCGTATAACCATTCAGTTCGGGAGCGATTGAGAAGGCGACGAGATGATCGGCGCGCAGTCCGAGGTCGAGATGCTGGAGGTTGTTGAGACTCCTCGCAAACAGCCCCGCGCCCACCAGCAGCACCGTAGTCAGCACAACCTGCGAAACGACCAGCCCCTTGCGGAAACGCACCTGCGAGAGCCCGCCGGAAACGCTGGACCCTTGCTCGCGCAGCGTGCTTTCGAGGTTCAACCGCGTCGCCTTCATCGCCGGCATTAGCCCGAACAACAGCCCGGTCAAAACCGAAAGAGCGATGGTGAAGATGAGCAGCCGAAGATCGAGACTTGATGAGAGGCCAACCGCCCCGGTGCTTTCCGGAATAGCTCCAACCAGCAAGCTGATTGTCCACGAGGCGACCAGCAGCCCGGCTCCTCCTCCGATCACGGACAGCGTGAGACTCTCGACGAGAAACTGCCGCACCAGCCGCCAGCGACCCGCGCCTACCGCCATGCGTATGGCAATCTCTCGCTGCCGCGCAGCGCCACGAGCCATCAAGAGGTTCGCTACATTGGCGCAAGCGATCAACAACACCAGCCCTACCATGCCCATCAGCACAAGGAGAGGTTCCTTCGCATCACGCTGCAGAATCGGCCTGCCTCTCGAGCCAGGATCCAACAACATTCGCCTCTCAAGAAAGCGTTGCTGCATCTCCGAGGAAAACCTTCCCATCAGCGGAAGTTCTTCTTCGAGTATCTGGCGGTAGACCGGAGCGAGTGCATCCTCGCCCTGTGCAGGCGAAAGTCCCGGCTTCAACCTACCAATGATTGCGAGCCAAAAGTCCTTGTGGTCATTCAGCCCGTCCCAGTTCGGCGTCATCTGGGCTTTCATTGTTATGGGAATAAAAAGGTCAGGCGTTTGGCCGACCTGCACTCCGTCGAAACCGGAGCGCGCCACTCCGACGACAGTCATCAATGTTCCGTTTACGATAAGCGTCTTGTTGAGAATACCCGGGTTGGCTCCAAAGTGGCGGGTCCAGTAGCCGTGACTCAGGACGATGACCTGACCTTCGCCGGCAACGCGATCATCGTCCTGGGTGAATACGCGCCCAAGCGCAGGGCGAACCCCCAGAACGTCGAAATAGTTTCCTGATACCAGCTCGCCGTTGGCGCGTTCCGTCTGGCCTTCGCCCGCAACGCTCAGAGAAACCGCGAATCGCGCCAGCAGCCCCGCGAAGACGTTGTTTTTATCCCGCAGCTCTTTGTACAGCGGATATGAGAGTGAGGCGGCCCCATCGCCATCGCTCGACACTCGTCCCTGTTTTGGTCCGGGTGAGCGAAGCACAACCAACTCTTCCGGTTTCTCGACCGGCAAAAGCCGCAAGAGTATTTGATCGGCCAACGAGAATATCGCCGTGTTAGCGCCCAACCCGAGCGCCAGCGTCACAACGGACACGATCGTGAAGCCTGGATTCTTAAGCATCACTCGCAGCCCATAGCGAAGATCTTGCAAGAAATTGTGCATAGCCTCTCCCGGTTTTAATCGTGTCAGTCAAATCGGTTTGGCAAACCGTAGAAGCGCTCGCGATTCACTTTCGTTAGTGAGAGCCGAAACGCCCAGGTTGCACCAAAAACCGTATGCCTTCACTACCAAACGCCGTGCCACCCCGCCAGCAAAAAAGGGCCGCTCGGAACTCGACATGACAAAGTCCTTCCTGATGGTCTTGCTCCAGCCGTGTGCGATTATGGGATGGACATTCTCAAAATCAAAAAGCTCCCCTTCCCGTCGGCGGCCCACGGCCCCCAAACCAGCAGGTTCGCTCTGCGATTGAATTTCCTACTGAGCGTAGCTCGATCTAAGCTTGACGCCCCAGCGTCCGTTTTCTTTTGTCAGGATGTACAGCGATTCATATGTGCCGATTTTGCTCCCGTCGGCGCGATATCGCGTGAACTTCGTATCGACGTGAACCTTATCCCGAGACGCATGAATGATGCGCCGGCGATCCCACTTGCTGTGGTGCCAATCGCTGCCTGCTGAGGCCCAGACCCGCGCCGCATCCTGCATCCCGGGCCGCTCCAGTACTGTCATCTTGCCGCTGGCAAGACGATAGTGTGGGAAACTAAAGGTGCCCTCCCAGCCAGCGAGATCCTTTCGATTCCACGCGCTCATATAATCGTCCAGTACCTTTGTGACTTCAGCTTCGATCTGATGATCTGGACGATTCGTTTCATTCTGATGAGCGTAACCGGCTCCGGTCATCAGCCCGATGATTAGCGAGATGCTCATGATGGTTTTCATTCGGTGACCTCTCTTGAACGTGTGTGCGCTGGATTATGTCTCTTGGTGTTAGTTGTCGAATCTTCACAGGATTCTGTGTGTACCTGAGGTTCACTCTTCGAACATCAAGCTGATATCCCGAAAGCTCACGATTCCCTCGCCGAAAGTGAACGTTCCGTGATCTCGCATTTCTTCAGCAGCTCTCAGAAACGCGCCAAGCGCGACTCGAGAGAGCACGCTGCCGACGCTGATGCGCCTCACTCCGATCTCCGAGAGCTCGGCGAGACTTAGTTGAAAGCCTGCGAGTCCCATCAACACATTCACCGGGCGATCGACGGAACTGACTACCGCGGCGATATCTTCCTTGCTCGCAAGTCCCGGCGCATAGAGAACATCCGCACCCGCCTCCTGATATGCCTGAAGCCGCTTGATCGTGTCGTTCAGATCGCGCCTTCCGAACAGGTAGTTTTCTGCGCGTCCCGTTAACGTGAAAGGAAACGGAAGAGCGCGGGCGGCCTCCGCGGCGGCGCGGACGCGGTCAGCCGCCCGTTCCAGCTCATAGATAGGAACATCCCGGCGCGTCGTGGAATCTTCGATCGATCCGCCGACAAGCCCCGCCGCAGCGCCAAGCCTGATGGTTTCCGCGGCCGTTTCGGGATCATCCCCAAAGCCGTTCTCGAGGTCAGCGCTCACTGGCAGATCCGTTGCCGCGGCGATATCGCGCACGTGAGCAATCATTTTGTCGCGGCCGACGGTGTTGTCCCGCTGCCCGATGGAGAACGCGTAACCGGCACTGGTGGTCGCCAGGGCCTCAAAGCCCAGATGCGCAAGGAGCCGCGCCGTGCCAATATCCCACGGATTCGGAATGATGAACGCGCTGTCCCGTTCGTGAAGCGCGCGAAAATTGATTCCTTTTTCTTCTTGAGTTCGCATGATTTCTTCCTTCGAGCGACCGTCTCAGGAGAGCGCCGCCAAATGCTGCTCGATCCAATCCGTCAGTTCCGCTCGCGACAGTTCGCCGCCCGCGACTTTCATAAACACGGTTTCCTGTTCATCAATTTCGGCCTCGACCTCGAGGCCGTTTATTACGAGAAATACTTCCATTGCCGCGTGACCAATACGTTTGTTGCCGTCGTTGAATGGATGATTCTGAACCAATGAGTGAGCAAGCGCCCCGGCTTTCGCGGCCGGAGTTCGATACAGATCGACGCCATCGAAGGTCATCATCGGCTGTGCTACAGCAGATTCAAGGGCGTTCAGATCACGCAGGCCAGCGGCCCCGCCAGATTGAGAAATGACGAGGCGATGCAAATCCATCACCTGCTCGAGTGTCAGGTAGCGCATCAGGCAAGACGCCGATAGAGTTCGGCATTTTTGTTTAGAACATAGCTGGCTGCAGCAACAAAATCCTGGTCAAGTCGCACCAACATCTCCTCGACGCTGATCTGCGCAAGAGACTCCGGCGTAATACCTAACTTCTCGGCTGCCTCCTGGAGCTTGGAAGCAGTCTGATCGGGCAACTCGACTTCCAAAGTGTGCATAGCGCTACTCTACCGTACCGCGCCGACGCGTTCAACGTACGAGCCACTATGAATTCTCGATCTTGGCAGACAACATCTTCGCGACTTCGGGCGGCAGGCCAGTCGGATCAACCAACATATCGTAGAGCTTCAACCAGTGCGTGTGCGCAAGCTGATGCAACGCGAACGAAGTCTGCATTGCTTGCACGCGACCCTGCGCGTCTTCAGCTACATTCACTGCCTCTTTTGTCAGCTTGAGAGCAAAGAGCGATTTCGTTGTGATCTTCCTGGCCATCTCAATTGCGGCGTCTTGGAGCTTGTCGCGCGGAACGATCTGGTTGACCATACCGAGTTGTTTCGCCTCCGCTGCCGAAAACCAATCCGAAGTGAACAGCAGCTCTTTAGCTTTCCGCGCGCCCAGTTCCCAGGGGTGAGCGAAGAACTCGACGCCGCCGATGCCGAAGCTGACAACCGGATCGCAAAACTGCGCGTCGTCACTGGCGATGATGATGTCACACGGCCAGATCAACATGAGACCGCCGGCAACTACCTTGCCCTGGACCGCCGCGATAGTTGGCTTGGGAATGTTGCGCCAACGTTCGCAGAAGCCGAGGTAGATCTCCTTCTCGCGCGCCATCTGGGCTTCAGCGCCGGCACAGGTGAAGCCGCACCAGGTGCCAACTGTGCCGAATTCAGACATCTTCTGATAAGAGTCCCGTTCACGGAGATCATGGCCCGAAGAAAAATGCGGCCCGTTCGCCGCGATGATAATGACTTTGATGTTGTCGTCCTGCGCGGCAATATCGAAGGCGTCGTTCAGCTCGTAGAGCATTCTGGTGTCTTGAGAGTTTCGGGTTTCGGGTCGGTTCAACACGATACGAGCGATGTGCTCGGCTGGGTTCTCATACAGGATGGTCTCGAAATCGGTCATAGAGCCTCCAAAATCTCACTAGAGTCGAGAGCATGGTTCATCTATTGCTCCGTTCTTAACAGCGTCTTCGATCAAATTCAGCTCAATGATTGATCACGCTACCGATTTGCACGTCAATCGTCAATGGGGTCCTCCTACGCGCGGGTTGATGCCACCAGTGGCGTCCTGATTGAAAGCAAGAACCTTTAGGATTAAACTGGGCCAGCTTCTGGACCCTGAGGAAGGCTGATGGTCTCAGAGACAATCTCGCATTACCGGATCATTAAGACAATCGGCGCAGGCGGGATGGGCGAAGTCTATCTCGCCGACGACACAAGGCTGCGCCGTAAGGTAGCCCTTAAACTCTTGTCCTCTGATGTAACTCAAAAGCCAAATCTCTTGCACCGCTTCGAGCAAGAAGCTCAAGCCGCATCAGCACTCAATCATCCAAACATCCTGACAATCTATGAGTTTGGCGAAGAGAAGGGCACGCACTTCATCGCTACGGAATTCGTAGATGGCGAGACGCTGCACAAGAGAATAGCTCGCTCTCAGATGAGCATTCGCGAGGTGCTGGATGTAGCTGTGCAGACAGCCAGTGCATTAGCGGCAGCGCACGCAGCAGGAATAATCCATCGCGACATCAAGCCGGAAAACATAATGCTGCGATCTGATGGCTACGTGAAGGTGTTGGATTTCGGGTTGGCTAAGCTAATGCAGCGGGAGAAAGTGACGACGACAGAAACCGAAGTCCCGACGATGATGAACACAGCGCCCGGCCTGGTGCTCGGCACCGTCTGTTACATGTCACCAGAGCAAGCCAGCGGTCTTATGGATGTGGATGGGCGCTCTGACATCTGGAGTCTCGGCGTGGTGATCTATGAGATGCTCGCGGGCCGTGTGCCATTTGGATTTGAGGGGGCCACACCCACTCAAGTCATCTCACTTATTATCCAAAAGCAGGCCCCGCCGGTCAGTCAGTTCGCACCTGTGGTCCCCGAAGAGCTGAGTGGGATAGTCATGAAAGCTCTCGAGAACAAGAAAGAGGATCGTTACCAGAGGGCGGAGGATATGCTGGGCGATTTGCGGCGTCTGAGTAGGCAATTAGAGCGCGACTCCGAAGACGGGCTGACGGTGACGCTAGACTCAGCCGGCCGCGGAACGTCTCCGCAGCGTAGCGTGCCCACTCAGTCCGCAGCATCGCAGCATTCAAGCGCACTGATGATGCTATCGGATGTGATTCGCCGGCCACGTCTCTCGGTCGGCTCTTCTATTCTTGCTATAACGGTGACGGGACTGATCGTCTGGGCTGCCCTGTACTGGTGGCGACCTTCCCCGCATCAACCAACGGCTGAAGCGCGTTTCTGGTATGAGAAGGGAGAGCACGCGTTACGAGACGGCACCTACTATCAGGCGAGCAAGGCGCTTGAGCGAGCCGTCGAGCTGGATGACAAATTCGCACTCGCACACGCGCGATTGGCCGACGCATACGCAGAGATAGACTACACCGACAAGGCGAAAGATGAGTTGTTAGCCGCGTCATCGCTGGTGCCAGATCGATCCGCGCTTCCGAAGACCGACGCAAAATACCTGGATGCCATCGCGGCAACCGTAAGGCGCGAGTTCCCCGCCGCCATCGAGCACTACCGCACGATCGCGGAGCAAGCGACGGACTCGGAGAAACCGAACGCGTATGTGGACCTGGGCCGCGCGTACGAAAAGAATGAGAACATCGAGAATGCGATCGCGAGCTACCTTGAAGCGTCGAAGCGCGATCAGCAATCAGCAACGGCCCTCCTGCGGTTGGCAATCCTCTACGGCCGGCAACAGAATTTGAAAGAGGCCACAGAAGCATTCAATAAAGCCGAAGCGATCTATCAGGCTTTGAGCAATCTGGAAGGGGTCACGGAGGTGGTCTACCAGCGCGGCGTCCTCCTGAACAAAATAGACAAGCTGGCCGAGGCGCGCGTGCAATTGGACAGAGCCCTGGAAATAGCGCGGACCACTTCCAACAAGTATCAGGAGATAAAAACGCTATTGCAATTGAGCAGCGTCTCTTACAGCGGAGGAGATACCGCGCGAGCCAAACAGCAAGCAATGGAAGCGATAAATCTGGCGCAAGCCAACAACATCGAGGACCTTGCGACAAACGGGTTGATTGAGCTCGGCATTACATTTTTGCTTCGTGGCGAACAAGCGGATGCGGAGAAATATTTCAAACAGGCGCTTGACTTTGCGCAGAGGAGAAAGGCGCGTCGTAGCGAGGCGAGGGCTTTGATGATGCTAGGAAGCTTGAATCAGCAACGGCGCAATGCCGACGAAACAATACGCTACGCGGAACAAGCGCTCGCTTTTTATCAGCCGGGAGGGTATCGCAAAGAGACATCGCAAGGCCTTATCTTGCTGGGACGCGCCAATCAACAAAAGGGAGACTATGCGGCTGCACTCCAGATTTTCGAACAACAGCTTCAAGTTGCCAACGAACTAGGCGACCCATCGCAGGTAGCTTCTTCGCAGTTGAGTATTGGCCTCTTGCTTATGGAACAACAGCAGTACCCGGCGGCGCTTCCCCACTTCGATGAGAGTTACAAGATCGATGAGTCACTGGGGGCAAAACAAAGGATAGGAGTTGACCTGCTCAACCGCGGCACCTTGCTGTGGCTTTTGGGACGTTACCAGGAAGCGCGGGCCGCTCTTGATCAGGCGTTTTCCATAGCAGACCGCCCTGAGTCCGGCTATAAGCGATTGTTGGCAGGCGTGTACCTGTCATATGCCCAGATGGCGCTGAGTGAGCGGCGCTTTCCGGAAGCCAAGGCAAAGGCTCAACAAGCCTCCGAGGTAGCGGGTACGCAATTCGAGGAGTTAGCCCTTCAGTCCAGATATACAATTGGCTTAGCCCACGTACTTTCCGGTGCCCCTCAAGCAGGCAGGCCGCTGTGTGAGCAAGCAGTGGCAATGGCGAAAGAGAAGAGCAATCCCGGACTGCTTGCCAATGCGCTGCTTGCGCTTGCGGAGGTAATGCTCAAAGCCGGCGACGCCCAGAACGCATCAACGACGGCGCTGCAGGCGCAAGCGACGTTCGCGCGTTCAGGACGAAGAGACTCCGAGTGGCATGCGTGGTTGATTGCGGCACGCGCAAGCCAGCTCGCAGGCAACGAGCCGGTGATGCGTGATTACGCATCGCGTGCCGCCGGGTTGCTCTCAGAGCTTCAACAGAAATGGGGGCCGGAAGCATATGGCAGCTATTTGAGCAGACCGGATATTCAGTCCTGCCGTCAGCAGATAGACCAAATACTTGCGAAGAGCAAATGAACGGGCACCCACCTCAAACGAGAGACTTACATCATTCCGAATTGCAGAATTGATGGCTGCTCTGAAGTTGCCGCGCATCACTTTCGAACTCCGTCCTCATCGATCCCTGAATAGGCACCGGCCGGCCGCAAGCCGAGCCACGCGTCCCAACTCGGGGTCAGGAACAACTCGGCGTAGATCCTCTCATTCAAGCTCGCAACGTCGGAACTCACAGCTCCGCTCGCGAGCCACCGGTGAATCCGAGCGCGAAACACATACTCATTGCGAACGGTGTCTTCGGCAACCGCACGCTCAAGAGACGTGACTGCCGCTTGAAGCGAGGCGCCGGACAGCGATGGGTCTTTGAACAACATCAACGCGCGCGTCGCCTGATCCAAAGTCGCGTCCTCGGCGTGCAACCCGGCAATCATCGACCAGCCAGCGTCGCTTCCAATTGAGTCCAGCGACTTCGGATTGTCCGACATGCTGCGGAGTATGGGCCGCTCAACCATCACAGATTTGGAGATCGCAGCGGCGGCTGCCCTCTGAGCGCTCGGCGGGCTTGAACCGGCGCTCGCGGGTTTAGGAATCTCGCGCGACGGCGCCACTCGAAGGCCGGCTCGCTTCACGTCGATGAGCCACGCATTCTCTAATTCGACTAGTCGCGAGTCGTGATATCGACGCAGCGCGGAGTTGCCCTTGTCATCTGCTCGGAGCGCAGCCAGGCTCGCCGCGACCGAGGATGCGCGAACCAGCTCGCGCAAGAACGCTACCGGGCCGTAGAGACCGGGCAGCGCGTCGATCACGCGGCCATCGGAGTCGAGCACGTAGTGAATGCTGTTGCCGGTGAGCGTCCGTTCCATCTTGCGCCCGTCGCCAAAATCGATCGTCACTCGAGGGACCGGCCGCACCGATTGCCAGTGCAGAACGTAGCGTTCACGCAAGAGCTTGGACACCCGTTCGTTTGCATAGAGCGTGATTCGAAAGAGGCGGCTATTGGCGCAACTCAAATCTTCGTCCAATCTCCCGAGCAGTCGCAACGAGAGGATGGGCTTGCCTTGCGCTCGCGCGGCAGACTTAGCTTGCTCGAGGTCTGTGTACCAGTAAAGCCGCGACGCGTAGCAATCCTTCTGTTGGCAAATCGAGTCAAGCGCCGCCAGCACTTGATTGTTTTGCGCCGGCCGCAAGCGATCGCGCGAGTCGCCGGGTGTGTAAATCGCCGCTTCGATCTCGGGGCGATTCGCTTCAAGAAAGGCGCGCAATCCTTCAGGCCCCATCGATCGCAGCTCGGCAATAGCATTCGCTGATTCCCCTTTGTGAGCGGCTAGTGCTCGTCGCGCGATTGATTCCATCGAGTGCTTGGTTGATGAATCGGCCAGCGGCGTTGGTGGATCAGGCAGCGCTGTTGGTGAAAAGGCCAGCGCGGTGCTCGACATCGAAAGGGCAACGACCATCGCCAACAAGTTTTTTGGCAACGAGTGTCTTGGCATAAATTCTCTCCGATTGCGAATTGGGGTACGGGCGGGCAGTCGAATCTGCAAACGCGACCACGTCCGGCTTGTTCCGGTTTCTTAGCTTGTGGCTCCGATGTGTGAATCAGGCGGACAACATCGTCGGGACATGGGAACCATTCACCGCTGATTAGCATAGACGCGTGCCATCTTTTCTTTAGGGATGTATAGCACGAAGCTGCCTTGATCCCCAGGATGAGCAGCGGCTGCCAGCGCACGGGCCTCCTCAGACCTGTCATCGGCGAACACTTGCTCGCCAGCCACACAAATGAATTTACCCCGATACTTCTCGTAGACTTCCGTGGCGTGAGTTCGAAGCCAGGCAACGTTTCGATCAAGCTCCGCACGGCGAATCCGCGCCTTAGATACCTCTGCCGGATCGGTCACTTCTTCCATCACAATTGCTGAAGTTCTCTCCACGTCAACCCCCGAACCACAAGTGCATCAGAACCTTCGAAACGGAATCTCGCCGGACCCTTTTTGTGTGCGATGACTCCTCTACCCTACCTTTCATGCAATGAGTCGTCAACGCTACGCCGAGCCGGTCCAGCCGCTGTTCGTCTTTGCGCAGAGATGTAGGCTCGTTCGGCAAAACCGCTTGTAAAAAAGAAACCTAAATTCCCGGATCATCGCTTATAATGCCCGGCGAAGGCTTGGCAGACAAATCACCAAAGAAGGAGAGTCCCGGATGAAACCAACCAAGGCAGTGGGTATTTCTGTACTTATCTTGCTGGGGTTTCTGGTCGCCGCTACTAACCGCGTAGCTGCCCAGGGGACCAATCCTCAGTCCACCTCGAGCGACGGCCCCGTAGTCACAGCATACGGAGGAAACCTCGAGCTGGATGACATAGTTTGGGTTGAGGTCCAGCACCTCTCCGACTGGGCGGAAAAGAACGATGCCTCGAAACTCGTTCCGTATTTGAACGGCCGTGCGATTCGTGGGAACTATCCCGAAGAGATTCACACCGCAAAGAACCAACTCCAATTTCATTTACGGATCACACCTGAGAATAAAGCCGTCTGGGTCGATTTGCTGGGCGCACCGCAAGACATTCGCAAAGCGGTATCCCTTAGTGTGGGGCTGGAAGGTCAGTCGCCGTTCGATTCGGTCTTCGAGAATACCCCAGTCACCCTTACCGTGATTTCAGCCTGGTACGGGGTCGTCGCGTCGATCGTGGTTCTGGCGACGCTGGTACTACTGCTCTGGCTGGCGCGAACTACCAACCTCATCCGTGAGCCGGGCCCGGCGCCGGTCAGTGGAAAGCTCAGGCCTTACAATCTGGGCCGCACTCAGATGGCATTCTGGTTCTTCCTGATCGACGCATCGTACGTGGTCATCTGGCTGATTACCGCGTCGCTCGATACGATCACGCCGTCGCTGCTCGGGCTTATGGGGATTAGCGCCGGCACCGCTTTGAGCGAGGCCCTGATCGATTCCGGCAAGGACGCCGCGAAGACCGGGCAATTGCAGCAGCTCACTGCCGAGAAGCACGCGCTGGAGCAGAGCATCCCCGAGCTTCAGTCGCACGCCGCGGCCATTAACGCGAAGACCACAATGTCGCCGGATGATCTTACCAACCGCGACAGCTTGAACAGACAAATCCAGGAGAGCCGGACGAGACTTGCCCAGCTCGATCAGCAAATCAGGGCGCTCAACCCGCAAGCCTCAGCGGGCGCCTCCATAGGCTTTCTGCGAGACATTCTCGGCGACTCGAGCGGGTATAGCTTCCATCGTTTTCAGATTTTCGCCTGGACCATTGTGCTGGGGATTATTTTTGTCTCCTCGGTATACAACGGGCTGACCATGCCGGAGTTCAGCACGACGTTGCTTGGGTTGATGGGGATCAGCTCCGGGACCTACATCGGTTTCAAATTCCCTGAACAGAAGTAAGCCGAGCGCAAGGGGTCGATCCACCGGAGCGGGGATGACGGCGAGCCTATCCCGGTTTTAGGAGTCCCCGACCCGCAAGCGTGATTTTACTAGCATTCGGCGGCGCACTGTGATATATACCGCGCGTCACTCAAGCGGCTCGCACGATTTGCCGCCGGGATCTTCGGCAGGTCCGCCGAAGAAGCAGTGACAAACAATCAACAAAGCAGTTCGGGGAAACCGGTTCAAAGGATGCAGAAGCGGACGGAGGAACCGAAATCTGAGAGGGGCCTTTCAGGTAGTTGGTGACGTGGTTATCCCGCCGAAAGTAGGAATGACATCTACTTCAGTTCGGCATAACAATGGAGGAGCAATGAGCCATTCTCGAAATAAGTGGTGGTTGCTAATAGCCGGAACTTTGATAACTCTCGCATTCGCCTCGGTCCTGGTCGGTCAATCCAGCCGCGCGACCGGCGCGGCGGGCCTGGCTTTTCGAAACAGCGTGGACAAGCCGCCTCCCAACTGGCGCGGTCCCACCTTCAAGTTGAGCCACAACTACCCGCGGACAAAACCCAAATGCGAAGCTCCGTGGCTCAAGCGCCAGGTCTCGTTCACCTCTCCGAATCCGAAATGGGAGGATTGGGAAGGCTACGTGCAGGACATAATAGACTACGTCAAACAGGACCAAGTCTTTACCGATGGCTGGAACGTGGACGTCAAGGGTCAAACTCGCTGGTACCACGTGCCCTGGATGGCGTATGACGGCGAGCGAGGACGCGAGTTCGTGCACGGGTTGACCAATGAACTCTCCACCGCGCTCTCGAAGTTCATAGCGTTGGGCCGCGGAACCGGCAAGCACACTCTTCCCGGGGCGAAGCCCACGCCTCTTTTTGAAACGTGGTCCGTAGGCATGTACAACCCCTGCGGCGGGTGGTCGATAGGAAAGGTGTTTCCGCCGTCGGGCGAGCCAGCCACCTATGCGGAATCGGGCAAGAATTTCGCGCGGGGAATGCCGTTTCCTGAAGGCACGGTGGTCGTAAAGATTCTTAATACCACTGCAACCGAAAACGACGTCCCCTACTTGAAAGGCTCCACCACATGGAAGGCAAACGGCCACAAACAACACACGCCGACTGAATACTCTACTTGCGAGCGGCAGGTGCGAGACGTCCACCTGGTCCAGGTCGATCTAGCAGTCGTTGACAGCCGCTCTCCTACCCGTTGGGTGTACTCCACGCTAGCCTATGACGGCAGGGACTACGACGACAGCAAAAAAGGCGAGTCTATCTGGCGCCGGCTGCGGCCACTGGGCGTGCAATGGGGCAACGATCCAAAAAGCTTCCCCGCCGTCCCCGAGTCGCAAAGCCGGCCGCTGCAGGAGACGGTGCTTGCGCCCATCAATATATTCGAGCACTACGGCTGCCAGAAACGGCTGGCCGGCACGGTGGATCAGTCCAACTCGAGCTGCGTGAGCTGCCACATGGGCGCCTATGCCGCGCCGCCGCCCTACCTCAATCTCCAAGGGCAAACTGTACCGCCGATCTTCAACTTCTGCGGTATGTGCACGCAATACAATCCAGCGAACGCTCAGTACTTCTCGGACTACACGTATCCAGCTACATTCCCCGGAAATCAGTTCACGAGCGCGATTCCGCTCGATTCGTCCCTGCAACTGGCGGTGGCGTTCGCTCAGTATGCGACCTACAAGAATTCGCACGCGCTGCCGCTCGCATGTCCGGATGCCAGAAGCTCTCGCAGTTCCGATAGGCGCTAGTTTTTTCGAAAGGGACCATTCATGTCATCAACCCCTGAGACCGCCGGGCAATTCGCCGCCGATTTACGGTTCTGTCTGAACGGGTCAGACCTCGTCATCGAGTCAGTCGATCCCACGGTTCTGCTGGTGGACTGGCTGCGCTCTCCCAGCGTTGGTCTGACTGGCACAAAGAAGAGTTGCGCCCAGGGAGGCTGCGGCGCATGCACCGTGATGCTGTCCCGCTGGGATCAACCACAGGAACGTGTGGAATACCTGGCAATCAACTCGTGCCTTCGTCCGCTCTGTTCGTTGGATGGCATGGAAATCACCACCACGGAAGGCACGGGAAGCTGCCGCAGCAAACTCAGCCCCGTTCAGTACCGGATCGCAAAGGAGAACGGTTCTCAGTGCGGCTTCTGCACGCCCGGGTTCGTGATGAATATGCATGCGTTCCTCGCCACGAACCAGGAGCGGAACATGGGTCAGAAGGAGATCGAGGATCTCTTCGATGGCAACCTTTGCCGATGCACCGGGTACCGCGCGATTCTCTACGGCATGAAACACTTTGCCAGCGACTGGGGACCGGAAGACGAGGCCGGATGCTTGCACACCGTGGTTGACCCCGCCGAGCGCGTGCCGCATGCCCAGAAAGTGCACACATCTTTCCCCAGGGATTTGAAACGCCCTCCGCGCGCAGTGCACTACTCAAAGAACGGATACCACTGGTTTCGCCCCATCACCCTTGAACAGGTGCATGCCATCCTGGCCGAGCACGGGAGTATCGCGGAGGTGAAGCTCGTCGGCGGGAACACCTCGATCGGCGTGTACGACCGCTTTGTGGAAGATCCCCACGTGCTAATCGACATCTCCCAACTCGATGAGCTGCGTGGAATCGAAGTTGGGGAAGCCGGTCTCTCGTTCGGATCGGCAGTCACTTATGGCGAGCTCCTCAGCGAACTCGAGCGGCTGGTAGCAGACTCACCCCCCGAGCAACAGGCGGGCGTCGAAGCTCTGCGGTATATGGCGCGGCGGACCGCGGGCACGATAGTCCGCAACGCGGCTACGGTAGCCGGAAACACGATGCTGGTGGTGAGGCACATCCGGGAAGGCGAACCATTTCCTTCGGATATGTTCACTGCTCTCGCTTCGCTCGATGCCGCAGTCGAAGTCAGTCTCGACGGCGGAAAATCCATCGAGTTGCCGATCCTCGAGTTCGCTCACCAGTATCAGGATTCGAAGGAGCTACAAGACGGAGTACTGAAGCGCTATCACGTGCGGTGGACTAAACCGAATGAGTACGCCCGCACCTACAAGACTGCGCTGCGGGAAGAGAACGCGCATTCGATCGTGAACGCCGGCCTGCGGATCCGCTTCACCGATGGCGGCACGGTGGAAGACGCGGCCATCGTTCTGGGCGGCATCGGGCCGGTGGCCTTCCACGCGCGATCGGCCGAAAAGTTTCTGATCGGCAGGGCATGGGACGACAAGAGCTTGAAGCAAACGTTGAAGCGCGTGCGTGACGATGTTGCGGCGAATTTCAGGAAGAATCGGAAGCGCATGCGCGGGCTGCCCTATGAAGGATTCACCGAGGAGTACCGGACTCATCTGGCGGAGAGCTTCTTTTATCAGTTCTTTGTCCACGTTGCCGAGAAGCGCGCACCCGGCAGCATACCGCCGGACCTGCGATCGGCCGGCGAACGTCCCGTGCGCCCGGTCAGCAAGGGCAAACAGAGCTACGAAAAGTACAAGGACGAGTATCCGGTCGACCTGCCGCTCGTCAAGCTGGCCGCCTTCCTGCAAGCCACCGGCGAGGCGTGCTACACGCAGGACATCGCGGGGCCGGAGCGGACGATGGAATCCGCGGTGGTCACCAGCTCGCAGACGCTGGCCTCCATCGCCTATCGCATTCCCGACGGTGATAGCTATTGTCCGGTGGACGTCGACGGTCTGATTGCTTACTTAAAAACCCGGTATACCGGTTTTCAGGACTACGTCACTGCGAGCGACATCCCGAAAGGCGGCTCGCAAAGCGCTGAAGATCCCATCTTCGCAACAGACAAAGTCACCTACTTCGGACAGTGCATCGGCGTGGTGTTGGCAACAAACGAGCAACTCGCAATCGATATCGCCCATTTCATTTCAACCTCGTGCATCGAGTACACGCCGGCCGGGACCGCCATCCTGACCATAGCCGATGCCATTCGCAAGAAATCGATCTTCAAGGATTTGCCGCCGTATCCAGTCCACATCTGGAAGATTCGGCGGCCGGCCAGCGATATCTCGTGGACCAAAGCCGACAAGGCGGTCATCGACGGAATCCCCTGCCGGGTGGTCAGGGGGACACAGTTAAGCGGCTCGCAGATTCACTTCTACATGGAGACGCAGGCGTGCGTCGCCGTGCCGGGCGAGCGCGATGAGATGGTGGTCTACCCATCGAGCCAGAGTCCAGACTCCGTGCAAGGTGGCGTCCGCGGCATCCTGGCGGTCCCGGCCAGCCACGTCGACGTCAAGATCCAACGCGTGGGTGGTGGTTACGGCGGCAAGACCACCCGCTCCCCGTATGTAGCGTCCGCAGTGGCAGTCGCGGCCTGGAAGCATCATCGGCCGGTGCGGTTGGCCGTGCGCCGCGAAAACGACAGCGCAATGATCGGCCACCGCCACCCCCTGTTCAGTAAGTACGCCATAGCCATCGCCGATACCAGCGACCCCCACGAGAAGGGCCGCATCCTGGGTATCTCGACTGATTTCCATGCCGATGGCGGCGCTACCTACGACTGTTCGTTCGTGGTGATGGACTGCATTCAGCTCCGCTGCGACAGCGCGTACATGGTTCCCAACTATCAAACCTCGGGAGATGTCTGCCAAACAAACAAAGCGAGCAACACCGCAATGCGTTCGATGGGTTTGGTGCAGGGAATGCTGGCGCAGGAGGACGCGATTGAAGCGGCCGCGCACCGCATAGGGATGCTTGCCGAAGACGTCCGCGCAAAGAACCTCTACCAGCAAGGGCAGTTGACACCCTTCGGACAAGTCGTGGACTACTGTTATCTCGACGAGGTCTGGAAGCGCATAGCGAAGCTTTCCGATTTCGATCGCCGTCGCGCCAAGGTCGAGCAGTTCAACCAACAAAACCGCTGGCGCAAGCGGGGCATCTCGATGATTCCGGTGAAATACGGCAGTGGCTACAACGCGGCGTTTCTCGAGCAGGCCGGTGCGCTCGTGGAGGTCTATGACGAGGACGGCAGCGTCCTCCTGCGCCACGGCGGCGTGGAGATGGGTCAGGGGCTGCTGACGAAGGTCGCGCAGATCGCCGCGCGTGAACTGAACCTGCCGCTCTCGCTGATCGAGACCAGCGCGCTCGATACACAGGTGGTGCCCAATCCGATCAGCACCGGCGCCTCGACCGGCACGGCGTTCAACGGCGCCGCCGTCCAGGAGGCCTGCCGCGTTCTTCGCAGAAGGCTCGAGGATTACTGCCTCGACTTGCTGCAACAGAATGGGCCGGCGAAGTGCAAGAAGCAAGGCATCAACTTCTGGGACTACAGCGAAGGATGGAAGGCGACGGTTGAGGTCCAGGGTCACCCCACGCTGGTGTGGCTAAACATCGTCCAGGCGGCCGACAATGATCGCATAAATCTCTCTTCTCAGGTGCGCTTCGTGCAACAGGGCGGAGAAGCAATCGACTCCGGTTTGATCTTCAAGCAAGACGCTTCCAAACCGGTTTCCGAAACGGTCAATCACTTCACCGGGTTTACCTTCAGCGCTGCATGCACGGAAGTTGAAATCGATGTGCTCACCGGCGAAACCACCGTGCTGCGCGCCGACCTGGTATACGACATGGGCAAGAGTCTGAATCCGGCGATCGATATAGGTCAGGTCGAAGGCGCGTATGTCCAGGGTCTGGGATACGTGCTCACCGAGGATGTGATATTTCAACCGGACGGCCCCGCCCGCGGTGCGTTGAATACTGATAACACGTGGCGCTACAAGGTGCCGGCCACCACCACGATTCCGCTGGAATTCAACGTGGATCTGTTTCCGCGCTCGGATGCCCCGGAGGTCCCCGAGAACCCGTACGATCTGCTTTCGTCCAAGGAAGTCGGCGAGCCGCCGCTGGTACTGGCGATCACCGCGTACTTCGCGCTCAAGCACGCCGTCCTTGCCGCGCGGCGAGATCGTGGTCACCCGGAGTGGTTTTTCCTTGAAGCCCCGGCAACCGTTCAGCGCGTTCGCGAAGCGTGTCTGGTAGAAATCATCGATCTCAGAGTGTGAGCAGCAGAAGCATCGCCGGCCGAATAACTCTCGCGCTCAAGGAGCAAACATGAATCGAATCAAAAGACGTGACGTGCTCAAAGCCGGAGGCGCGGTGCTGGGAGGCGCGCTTCTGCAGAGCAAGACTAGAGCTCAGAATCGGCCTAGAGACTATCGGATCCTTGACTGTAAGTGGATCGAAAAAGTCATCGACGGCAACCGCGTACGGATGCGTACCTACAGCGGCGAGGTGCCCGGACCCCTGATCAAGACCCGACCCGGCGAGACCTTGCGGATTCGGGTGAAGAACTCGCTGCCGCCCTATGATTCCACGGGCTGGAACGGCGACCACAACGTTCCACATCAGCTCAATACCACCAACCTGCACCTACACGGCCTGGACATTCAGCCCCATTTGTTCGAGCCGCTGGGCACCGCCAATCCGCTTGCGGCAATGATCGCCATCGAGCCGGGCAGGCACTATGACTACAGCTTCAAGATCCCCGACGACCATCCACCCGGCCTGTACTGGTATCATCCGCACCATCACGGCTCGACCGCCGTTCAGGCGACCAGCGGGATGGCCGGCGCGGTGATCGTCTACGGCAACATAGATGAAGTTCCGGAGATCAAAGCCGCGCGCGACATTCACCTGGTGATGCAAGACCTCGGTCTTTTCCCGAGCGAGACGAATTCAAACGTATGGGTCTACGAGCCCAAGCAGAACGCCATCTGGCAGACATTCGGCGGCAACGTCACGATCTACGATCCGGCCACCCAGAAGAACACTCCCACGACGCTCAAAGGCGGTTTCTCGACCGGTGACTACGCGCTTCACTATTACCTGATCAACGGACAGGCTTTTTTCAAGGAAACGCACAACCAGAGCGCTCCGCAACAGCCAACCACCAAGCAGCTAAGCGTGCCCCGCTATACTCTTGCGCCAGGCGAAGTGGTTCGCTTCCGCATGCTCAACGGGTGCTCGGACAACATGATGCCCATCGTCGTAGAAGGGCACACCATGTACCTGGTTGCCCTGGATGGCGTCAATTTCCCGGCGCCTCAAGCGATTCCCACGCAGCCCATCACCGGCGCCAACGGGCAGGTTCTACTCGCTCCCGCAAACCGGGCTGAGTTTCTGATCAAAGCGAGCACGACCCCAAACATTTATCGAATCGTGCAGCTCGCGCAGAACCAGCAGTTCATCCAGAGCGACCAGAAGATCATCGCCGAGATCGAGGTGAAGGGCGCTCCCAAGGACATGCCGCTGCCGCAAAAGCTTCCGACTCCCTCTCGTTACTATCCACTGATTCAGCAGAATCAGGTCCAACAAATCCGAACGATCGCCTTCAGCGGAGCGTTTCCCGCAGTGATGAATCCTTACGTCGGCGGCGACTTCTCGATCAACAACACCCTGTACCAGGAAACTGCCGTACCCGAGGTGGTCGAACTCACGGGCGTCGAAGAATGGCAGATTCAAGTGGGTGACGCGCATCATGGCGGCACCGAAGGCCATCCCTTCCACATTCACGTGAACCATTTCGAAGTCATTTCGATCAACAACGTGAATCTGCCGCCCGGCACGATTCAAGACACGATCTGGGTCCCGGCCAATTCGACGGCGGTGATCAGGACGAAGTTCAAGCAGTGGACCGGCAAGGCGGTCTATCACTGTCACATTCTCCCTCACGAGGACACCGGGATGATGGCGAATTTCCTGATCGTCCCCAACACACCCGGCAAGCGGCGCGGCTCCGGCCACACTCGGACGCACGGAGGATAGAAGATAGAGGATCGAGGATCGAAGATAGAGGATAGAAAGGAAGCTATCCTCGATCCTCATCTCTATCCTCGATCGTCTATCCTCTATCCTCGATCTTCACGCGTCACGCTTCACTCGTATCTCAGCGCAACCATCGGGTCTACCTTTGCAGCTCTTCGCGCCGGCACGTAGCACGCTACCAGCGACACTCCCGCGAGCAGCAAAGCCACCACAACGTAGGTCAAGGGATCGGTTGCGCTCACACTGAACAGCAGACTCCGCATCACATAAGTCAACACGAGCGCTCCCACGAGACCGAGGCCGACTCCGGCCAATGACAGCTTCATTCCCTGCCCTACCACCATCGCCAGCACATCGGACACCCGCGCGCCGAGCGCCATGCGTATGCCGATCTCGTTCGTTCGATGGGCAACTGAATAGGACATCACGCCATACAAGCCAACCGACGCCAGGATCAGCGCGACAACCGCAAAGATGCCGAGCAGAGTCATCGTAAAGCGCCGCTGGGTCATCGAATCGGTGACCATACGTTCCATCGTGGTGACTCGGAACACAGGCAACTCGGGATCCACTTGCTGAATCGAGCCGCGCACGGCCCCAGCTAAACTTGCAGGCTCGGCCGCGGTTCGCGCAATCAGGAAGACGCCGGGCACCGGCAACTGGCGATGCGGTATGTAGTACTGAACCGGCGATTCTCCTTCAAGTCCCTTTGCCTTTACGTGGCCGGCCACGCCGACTACCTCTCGCCAGATGGGATTGCCCTGCGGGTCGCGCTGGAAGCTTATGCGTTTGCCGATCGGGTCTTCGCCGGCCCAGAACTTGCGCTCCATCGTTTCGTCGATGATTGCGACTTGAGGCGCATCCCTCACATCGCGATCGTCAAAGTAACGTCCTTTGAGGAGCGGAATCCCCATCGTCTGAAAGTAGGTGGAGCCCGCAAACCAACGATTGCCCCACGGCGACATTTCGCCCGGCGCAACCGTCCGCCCTTCAATGGAGAAGCTGCCGCTCGAGCCCGATCCGCTCATCGGCAAACTGGTGCATACACCGGCAGACTCGACGCCGGGCAGCGCTTTTATCTTTTCCAGCGCCTGTGCGAAGAAGGCATCGACCTGTTGCGGGTCTTTGTACCGGTTGGCCGGCAATGAAATCTGCATGGTCAGCACGTGGTCCGGTCTAAAGCCCGGGTTGACCTCTTGCAGCTTTTGAAAGCTCTTCAACAGCAGTCCAGCGCCAACCAGGAGCACCAGAGCCGCCCCCACTTCCACGACGACGAAAAGACCGCGCACGCTTCGCTGCGCCGAGCCGCTGCGGCCGCCTTCCTTCAACACCGCGTGCAAATCAGTCTTCGAAGTTTGCCATGCCGGGAACAGCCCGAACAGCACGCCGGTCAACAGCGAAACCCCGACGGTGAAAAATAATACGCGCGCATCGATGCCTATCTCATTCGAGCGCGGGATCCCGCCTTCGTTGAGCGATAGCAGCGCGCCTATTCCCCAATACGCGAGCGCCAACCCGATCGCTCCGCCGATGACCGCCAGCAGCACGCTCTCGGTGAGCAACTGCCGAATCACTCGCCCGCGCGCAGCGCCCAACGCCGAGCGAATCGCAATCTCTTTGTGCCGCAGCGCCGCCCGCGCCAGTAGAAGGTTCGCAACGTTCGCGCAGGCGATCAACAACACAAAAGCAACTGCCACCAGCAGCATCAGCAATTGCGGGCGAATCTCACCGACCGTGATCTCGCGCATCGAGCGAACCAGCAATCCCCAACTGCTCGGATCGTTCGCATCGCCGCCGCCAAAGTACTGCTCTCTCACGTTAGCCGCGATGGTATCCAATTCGGCCTGCGCCTGTGCGATCGTGACATTCGGTTTGAGTCTGGCGACGACAAACAAAAACTCATTTCGCCACCGTTGCGGGTTCAACTGTTCGGGAGTGAATCCGATCGGTGAATACAGGTCCGGCGCCTGGCCAGTTTCACGGCCGAACTGGAAATCTGGCGGCATGATACCGATCACTGTGTAGTTTTCGCCGTTGAGTCTGATGGTGTTGCCAACCAGATTGGGATCACCTCCAAAGCGTCGCTTCCACAATCCATCGGTGAGGACTACGACGCGATTATGTCCCGGCTGATCTTCTTCGGGCGAGAACACCTGTCCGCGCGCTGCTTCTACTCCAAGCGTGGGAAAGAAACTATGGGTTACAGCCATGCCCTGCAATCGTTCGGGATCACCCGCATCAGTCAGATTAACGGGCCAGCCTGTCCCAGCCGCCACCTCTTCGAATGAATCGCCGTGCTCGCGGTAGTGGGTATACCCACTCGCCGACACCCCGGCTTTGAGGTCGAGCTTAGGGTAGTTGTGATTGATCTGCACCAGCCGGTCCGAGTCTTTGTAGTTGAACGGGCGCAGCAGAATCGCATTGACGACGCTAAAAATCGCCGTGTTCGCGCCGATACCCAAAGCTAGCGCAATGACTGCAACCGCCGTGAAGCCGGGTTGCTTGAGCAGCATGCGCGCGCCGTAGCGAAGATCTTGAATCAGTGTTTCCATTATTCCTCCAGCTTTCGGGGTCCGGGTTCAGAGTTCAGGGTTCAGGGTTTCTGGTTTCTCGTTTCTGGTCTTTCGCTTCTGGCGTCTCTTTTCTGATATTGCTTACAAGACCGAACAAGAAACCAGAAACCCGGAACCCTGAGCTCTGAACACGGAACCTACTCGTATCTGAGCGCGATGATCGGGTCCACCTTCGTCGCCCGGCGAGCGGGCACGAAACAGGCTGCCAGAGCCACGCCTGTCAACACCGCCGGTATCACAACGAAGGTCAAAGGATCGGTTGCGCCGATGCCGAACAGTAACGTCGCCATCAATCGAGTCAGCGCGAACGCCGCCGCCAGTCCGATGCCGACCCCGGTGAGCGCCAGTATCATTCCCTGACCTACTACAAGCTTCAACACATCCGACTGTTGCGCTCCCAAGGCGGCGCGGATTCCAATCTCGTGCGTGCGTTGGGTAACTGAATAACTCATTACGCCGTACAGCCCTACGATCGAAAGAATGAGCGCCACCGCGGCGAATATGCCTAGAAGAAGCATAGAGAAGCGCTGCCTGGCCACGGATTCAGATACGAGCTGCTCGAGCGGTCTTATGCGCGAAACGGGCTGCTCTTTGTCAATCGCCAGCACCTCGCCTCGTATTGCCGCGCCGAGCGGCGCAAGGTTGCCCTCCGCGCGCACCACCAGAGTCATACCCGAGAACGGCATTTGTAGATACGGCTCGTACGTTTGCAGCGTTGTCGGTTGGGCCAGGCCATATTGCTTGACGCCGCCGACGATGCCGACGATCTCGCGGAAGACTTCAGGCCCTTGCGTTACGTGGATGCGTTGGCCGATTGGATCCTGATCGGGAAAGTATCTCTTTGCCATCTCCTCATTGATGACCGCTACTCTCGGCGCGTCCTTTTTGTCTTGCTCGGTGAACACGCGCCCCCTCATCAGTGGAATACCCATCGCCTTGAAGTAGTCAGGCGTAACCGCATAGTAGTTCGTGCTGGGGTCTTCGCCCGGAGCGTCAGGCGGCCGGCCTTGAATCTTGAAGCCGAGCAGATAGTCGCCCTGAATCGGAAGCGACTGACTCGCTCCAACTGCTACAACGCCGGGAAGCGCGGAAATTTTTTCGATCAACTGGGTGAAGAAAGCGGAACGCTGATCGTTCTGCGTGTACTTCCTCCCCGGCAACGACACGGTTACCGCCAGTGCGTTGCTGGGATTGAACCCTGGATTGACTTGCTGCAACCGATAGAAGCTGCGAATCAGCAAACCTGCGCCAACCAGCAGGAGAAGGGCGAGAGCAACTTCAGTAACCACCAGCGCCCCGCGAACGCGATGGTGCCCTCCTGTAGTGCCGCGCCCGCCTTCCTTGAGCGTCTCATTGAGATTCGGGTTGGACGCTTGCAGAGCCGGGACCAGTCCAAAGATCACGCCTGTCAGCAAGGTTACGAGCAAGGTAAAGCCAAGCACCCCAGCATCGAGCGTGACATCTTTCACACGCGGCAGGTCTTGCGGAGCGAGCGCGAGCAGCGAACCGATGCCCCACTTCGCGAGCAGCAATCCCACAGCTCCACCTGCCAGCGCCAGCAGAACGCTCTCCGTTAGAAGCTGCCGAGCCACGCGCCAGCGGCTGGCGCCCAGCGCCGCGCGAATCGCAATCTCTTTTTGCCGCACCGTTGAGCGAGCCAGCAGCAGGTTAGCCACATTGGCGCAGGCGATCAGCAACACCAGCGCGACTGCGCCCAGCAGCACGAGCAGCGCCGGCTTGATATCGCGCACGTCGTACTCTTGCATTGGGAAAACACTTATCCCCCAACCGGCATTGGTATCTTGATATTGCTCGGCCAAACGCTCCGCGATAGCGTTCATGTCAGTGCGCGCCTGCTCTGCGGTCGCGCCAGGCTTCAGGCGCCCGATCACAGAAAGGAAGTGCGAGCCGTGTGCTTGAGCGTCTCTGGCCGTGAAAGCTACAGGCGCCCACAGATCTGTTTCACGGTCGGGGAATCCGAAGCCCGCCGGCATGACGCCGATGACCGTGAAGCTGATTCCGCTGAGCGTTATCGTCTGGCCGAGGACGTTTGGATCAGCCGCGAATCGCCGCTTCCACAGACCGTTGCTAAGAATGACCACGTTCTCGCGGCCCGGTTGATCCTCTTCCTCGAGAAACGTGCGCCCGAGCGCCGGGATTGCGCCAAGCATTTCAAACAGGCCCGCTGAAACGCGCGCGCCGCGAAGCCGCTCCGGTTCCGCTCCTTCGCCAACCAGATTGTAAGCAGCGCCATTGATCGCAACGAGCTTCTCGAAAACCGTGTTCTGCTTCTGCCAATCGAGGAAGTTTCCAGGCGAGACACTAAACTCGGGAAACTGCGGCGGCTTTTTCTCCCTCACGACCATCAGCCGATCAGGGTCTTCGTACGGAATTGGACGCAGCAGAACAGTATTCACCACGCTGAAGATTGCGGCGTTGGCTCCGATGCCCAGAGCAAGCGCGATAACCGCCACAACTGCAAAACCGGGGTTCTTCAAAAGCATCCGAATGCCGTAGCGCAAGTCCTGCAATAACGTTTCCATTAGACCTCCGAGTTCAGTTTCAGGGTTCCGGTTCAGAGTTCCAGGTTCCGGGTTCGTAGTCCCGCCTTCAGGCGGAAGGTTGTCTAACTAGCTTCTACCAACGCGGCTACGAACTTCCGCCTGAAGGCGGGACTACGAACCCGGAACCCCGAACCCGGAACCACGAACCTATTCGTATCTTAGAGCGACCATCGGATCGACTTTCGTAGCCCTGCGAGCCGGCACATAACAAGCCAGCAGCGCAACGCACGTCAACAACAACGCAAGCAGCGCGAACGTTGCCGGATCGGTGGCGCTCATACCGAACAACAGACTCGCCATCAACCTGGTCAAGACGAATGCCGCGCCCAGACCGATTCCGACTCCGAGCAGCGCCAGCCTCATCCCCTTCTTCAGCACAAGACTGAGGATGTCGCGCCGCGGCGCGCCCAAAGCCAATCGCACACCAATCTCCGGAGTGTGCTGCACGACGAAATAAGCCAGCACGCCATAAATCCCCAACGTGGCCAGCAGCAGAGCAACGGCGGCAAAGATCACCAGCAGAGTCATGCCCAACCGCCGCATCGCAGTCTCCTGGCCAAGCACTTCATCCATCGTCCGAATGTTCGAGACAGGTTGATCAGGATCGATCGCGTGAATCGCCTCACGCACGGCTGCGGCAAGGCTCAACGGATCAACCGCCGTGCGCACGGCCAAATCGCGCGGCGCGTAGAACTGGTGATCCGGAATTTGACGCTGAGGCAAATACATCTCGGCCTTGACCGGCTCGTCGATTCCCATTTGCCGCACGTCGCCGGCGATGCCGGCGATAGTTATCCACGGCCTCTTAGTTTCCGGGCCGCCAAGCTTGAAGCGTTTGCCCACTGCGTCTCCACCCGGCCAATACTCGCGAGCCATTGTTTCGTTGACCACTGCGACGGGAAGTGTCTGCTCATTGTCGCCGTCGTCGAAATAGCGTCCTTGCCGCAGCGGGATGCCCATGGTCTTCAGATAGTCGCCGATTATCTGACGATGATTCGCGTCGTAGGACAGGCCTCCCGCGCGAGATTCTTCGACCGTGAGGCCCTCCGGGTAGAAGCCGCTCGTGCCGCCCTTCCACTCCAACGGAACTGTGGTGGCGTACCCGGCGGAGATGACTCCCGGCAACGCTTTCACGCGCTCGAGCACTTGATTGTAAAAGGGTGTGCGTTCATTTTGTTCGCGGTATTTGTATCGCGGCAGCACTGTTCGCACCGTCAGCACGTTTTGCGGCCGCAACCCCGAGTATTGATCGCGCAGCTTGAGGAAGGTTTGAATCAGAAGCCCCGCGCCAACCAGCAACACCAACGCCAAAGCGACTTCAGCGACGACCATCACGCTGCGCAGCCTGTTGCCTCCCGCGCTCAAGCCCGAGCGCCCGCCGCTCTGTTTCAACGCCTCGTGAAGATCGATCTTTGACGCTTGCAGCGCCGGGGCTAAGCCGAAGACGGCGCCGGTGACTAACGAAACAAGCAAGGTGTAGCCAAGCACTCGCAGATCCAGCTCGAGGTTGGTCGAGAGAGCCAGAGCATCGGGGATGAGGCGCTTCAAGAAGGCAAAGCTCCACCAGGCGAGCAACACCCCGAGCACCGCGCCGGTCATCGACAGGAGGATGCTTTCAGTCAACAACTGCCGCACGATTCGCGATCGGCCCGCGCCAAGCGCCAAGCGCACCGCGATCTCGCGCTTGCGACTCGCCGCGCGTGACAGCAAGAGGTTTGCGATGTTCGCACAAGCAATCAGCAGCACGAATCCGACTGCTACTAGCAGGACGAGCAGCGGGCGCCGCAGATCGCCGGCCAACTGCTCGCGCAGGCTCATCACGTAAGCGCTGATCCGTCCGGCTTCATCTGGATAGTCGCGCGCTATGCGCTGCTGAATCGTTTCAATGTCGGCATTCGCTTGCTGCAAGGTAACGCCTTGCTTCATTCGCGCGACAACCTGCAGGTAGTGACTTCCGCGCTGGGTCAATTGCTGCGAGGTGAAAGCCATCGGCACCCAGAGTCCGATCTCGCTTTCCAAAAACTGAAAGCCCGCCGGCATCACACCAACTACGGTGTGTTTATCGCCGCTAAGCAGAAGCTCACGCCCGATGATGCTTTGCTCGCCGCCGTAACGCTGCTGCCAGAGCCCGTAGCTGAGCACGACCACCTTGTTGGCTTCCGGCTTGTCGTCTTCCGGCAAAAAGACCCCGCCTAGGACAGGGTTGACGCCGAGCAGCGGGAAGAAACTAGCGGTCGCTCCATAAGCCGCGACTTTCTCAGGCTCGCCGTCGCCCGTCAGGTTAAAGCTGCGTTCATCAAGGGCGCCGATGTCTTCGAATACCTGATTCTGCGATTTCCAATCGGCGTAGTTGGCCGGCGCGGGCGTGTTGCGCGGGAACCCGGCGAATGATACGTCTTCCCAAACCATCACCAGGCGGTCCGGTTCATGGAAGGGCAACGACCGCAGCAACACTGCATTCACCACACTGAAGATGGCTGTGTTCGCGCCGATCCCCAACGCCAGCGAAAGCACGGCGATCGATGCAAAACCTGGATTCCTGGCCAGCATCCGACCCCCGTAACGCAAGTCCTGCAACAACGCTTCCATTAGTCCTCCGAATTCCCGGTTCAGGGTTCAGGGTTTCTGGTTTTTGGTTTCTGGTTTATGGTTCTTGGCTCCAGTCTCGTAACCAAAAATCAGAAAGAGACGCCCAGAAACGAGAAACCAGAAACCCGAAACTCTGAACCCGGGACCCTGAACCTATTCAGTTCCGAAGTAAGTGGCGCACCACGGCTTCAGGTTTCATTCTCGTCGTTAGAAATGATGCCTTGCTCGAATCTGACTTTTACTAGAGAGCAATACGCTAGTTTCACACTTGAGAATGCTCCGCTCGAAACACACCAATACCCGGACACGGATGCACCCCACGACATACCAATCTTCGTGCCAATAATTTCCGTTAGCTAAACCGCGTGAACAAGAGAGAAAGTAGCGCGCCGGTTTTTTGCCCGTGTGAGCCCATGTTCGATTCCGACAATGGCTTTCCCAAGGATGGACTTCATTAACATGACACTGAAGGTTAGCCTTGTATCAACCGAGCATTGTTGATAGTCTCGAAGAGTCAGCTACCCCGTCGACGCCTCGAGGTTCCTCACCCGCCGCACTTGCGCAAAGTGCTCTTGAATAGAAAACATAGGTAGCACCCGATGCTACCTATTCGAAATAACCGCTTACTGAAAGGAGTTTGTCACATGAGACGTTTTGCGTTAGCTCTTTCGATGTTTCTCTTAATGCTGTTGGCTTCGACGACAATATCGTCGGCCAAGGGTCCGAAGATCATCAACAATCACGCGTTTGGTTCAACGCCTAACATAACGATTAGAGGCGTCGAGGCGGGTGCCGCTCCCTGGGTCGTGGACAATGGCAAGGTGATGCTCGATTCCAAAGGCCGGCTTCGAGTGTTCGTTACGAGATTGGTTATCGGGGAAGGCGCTCTGGCCAACGGGGATCCGGTTCCGGCAAATGTGGTTGGAACCGTCGCAACAGTCACCACCGTTCACGCGGCTTTGACGTGCGGCGGGCCAGGCGGCGGAGTTCCATTCACAATCACTTCGACCGACGGCGTGCCGATCGACTCGGACGGCGACTTCGAGATAGACGCTCAAGTATCGATACCGTCTGTCTGCGCGCAGCCGATAGTGCTCATTCGAATCGGGACACCGGCAGCGCCGGGGCCGTGGATTGCGGCTTCGGAGCTCCCGGGAAACTAACTCTAGAATGCCGCCCAGCGCGCTTCTATCAAGTCAACCTGCGCGAAAATCGGGGGCGAGGAAACGTGCGATGGCAATGTTTCTGTCGCCCCCTTTGTTTCGCATGTCAACCTGGAGAGTTCTCGGTTTCACTTCGTGCTAAGATCACCTCAGACGGTGCCGCGTTCAAGGTTCTCGCGAGGCGTTATGCGCTCCCAGATCACGCGGCGGGTTGGCGAAGGCCTAAGAACAAGAACGTCGCCTGAGAATGTGAACTCTCGTCGCAAAACCTTCCCCACGCTGTCAGGGAGAACGTGGCCTTCAACGCGGTGAATGACGCTGCGGTTTACTTCGTCGACTTCGTATGAGCCGAAGAACGCAGTGAACTCATCGAGAGCCTCTTTGATTTCTTCGGCGGGCAGGCTTTGCCAGCCGGCCGATGAAAGCGGCGCGCGGTGTCGTTTCATGATCTGGACCGACATTCGACCCGATGAATCGTAGATGAGCAACCCCGCCGCATCCTGGCCGTAAGGGTGAACGACTTCGCCGTCAGGCCCATCTTCTTCGAACGCGACCAGTCGCCAGGCTCCAATGAATCTTTCCATTGGTGGAATTCTATTACAATACCAGTGTCGGTACCACACAGGGATCTTCGAAGACGTGGTCGGCGCAACACCTCGGTTGAGTTTCGCGGATTCACGCGGTGGGCTTCGGTGCCGTCCATAGGTTCGCTGGTTCAGATGACCGGCCCTCAACGCGCTGGCGTCGTCCGAAGCGCGGCTTTTGCCAGGTCGTCAAGCAACTCTTTCAGCGATCGCTTCACAACAGAATCGTCGCTCGTGTTGATCTGGAGAGCGACCCCGATCCGTTCTTTCGGATACCACCGCACCTGCGTGAAGTATCCGGGGAAGTAACCGCCATGGCCGTAAGCTTCGCCGAGCGGCGTCGGCTCGACCTCCACTCCGAGCCCGGAGCGCGAGCCTTTGCCCAGATCCGGCGCGTCAACTGTCGTGAGGACATCGGGCAGCAGTTTCCGACTGAACGCCCGCCCTTCGCAGAAGTCGGCGATCCAGCGGGCGAGGTCCCGTGGGTTGGTGACAAAGCCTCCGCCGCCCCACTCAAACCGGGGATCGAATGTGAGCGCGCCGCCGACGAGGATTTTGTCGCCGCCGAACGGATTCTTCGCCCCCGCGTAGCCGGGGATGAGTCCCGGAATCCTGGGTCGGTCCGCCGCAACGATTCGCGTCAGACGGAGCGGCTTCAGGATGCGGCGTCGAATCTCATCGTAGGCTCGCCTCCCGGTGACCTGCTCGACGACGAAAGCGAGCACCTGGTAATTGATGTCCGAGTACGAGAATGCTGCGCCTGCGGCGTTGACAGGCTTCGAGCCTGAGATCGACTTCACTGCTTCGAGCGGACTGCGCTCTTTGCCAGGCGACTCAACGAGCGCCTGCATGAACTTTTCGCCATAGCCCGGCAGCCCGCTTGTGTGGTTCAGGAGCATGCGCACAGTGATCGTGCTTGCGTTAGGGAGTTCGGCGAACCACGGCTCATTGCCCAGATACTTAGAGATCTTGTCGTCCAGCGAGAGCCGTCCCTCAGCGACGAGTTGCAGTGCGAGCGCCGCGAAGAGCGTCTTGCCCACGCTGCCCCCGTGCATGAGGTCGCTCTCTTTCATAGGGGTCTTCGTTTCGCGATCCGAGTAGCCGACCGCTACGGCGAACGAGTTGCCATCGGCGTAATAGACACCGGTGATGGCGCCGGGAAATCCGCTCTCGTTTCGGAAGTTCTCCAACACCCCTCGCACGTTTTCGCGCCGGGTCTTGACGCTCCGTTGCGATGAGGTCTGATGACGGTCAAAGGCCAGGGCCGAGAAACAGACGGCGAGAAGCGAGACGGCGAGCGTCGCGCGACGAAGAAAGATGACGAGCATAAAGAGTGTTTCCCCCGAGAGATATTTGATGGTGCGCGCACCCAAAAGCGATCGAGCATTACGTAGACAAGGACGTTGAGAACGGGCCGAGCGTTAACACAACCGCGCGCCTCCTAATTTTTTAGTTGACACGCGGAAAGGTTTGGGCCTACACTCCTAAAACACTAGGAGGGAACGCATGCCGCGCAAGAAGATAAAGCCGCTAACGCCGCTGGAGTTGGAAATCATGAACGTGCTTTGGGAGACGGGCCCCGCCAGCGTGCAGACTGTACAGCAGCAGTTGGCTGGCACGAGGGCTTATACCACGGTGCAGACGATGCTCAATGTGCTGCATCGCAAGGGCAAGGTCACCCGCGCGCTCGCAGACAAAGCATACCTCTACCGGCCCGCCGTGAGCCGCAGCCAGGCGATGGGACACGCACTTGGCGATCTGATCGACCGCATGTTCGGAGGTTCAGCCGAAAGCCTGGTGATGAGTCTCGTGGAAACGAAACGATTGACGCCTGCAAAACTCTCGCAGGTTCAAAAGCTTCTCAAAAAGGAGTCGCCTGATGAGCAGGATCAGTGAGTTTGCAATGCACTTCCTGGTTAACGCCGCCTGGCAGATAGCGGCCGTCGCGATCGGGGCGTCGATAGGCGCGCGCCTTTTGCGAAACACAGCAGCGCGTTACCGCCACGCGCTGTGGACCGCCTCTCTGGTGTTGAGTCTTGCGCTTCCGCTTTGGGGCCTCTTCGATTTTCAAAGAAACGCGCCGCTCCATATTGGAGAGCAGCCAGCCGGCGCTGTTCAAGCGCGAGAGACTCTAACCTCCACGCCAGTCCGCGCGCCTGCCCCGGTTGTCAACGGCCGTGCGGAAGCAAGCGGTATCCGGCTCGACGACTTACTCCAAACCCGGCGTCGTTCTGTGGTGACCTCATCGACTCTGGCGCTGGTGCTCGCGATAGCTTATGCGCTCTTCTTGCTCTACCGTTTGATCATATTGTGGCGCGCGTGGTTGCAAGCGCAAAGCTTTCGGCGGTCGGCTCGCGAGCGCGAACTGCCTGCCCTGATGGCTTCAGTCGCCGCGCGGTGTCAGGAAGCAGTTGGCCTTAAACGCGTCCGGCTCATGTTCTCGGCGAAGGCGACGACTCCGGCAACGCTGGGAGCCTGGAAGCCTGTCATCATCCTGCCGGCGAGCTTCTACGAAGAGACATCGGAGGAGACGCTAGCCACCATGCTCGGTCACGAGATGGTGCACATCGCGCGTTGGGACTTTGCGCTCAACCTCGTCTACGAATTCTTGTGCCTGCCGATCTCGTTTCATCCGCTCGCATACTTTGTAAAACGACATATGGATAGGACAAGAGAACTGGCCTGCGACGATATCGTGACTGAGCGACTGCTTGAGCCTGAGGCTTACGCGCGCTCTCTGGTGCGGGTCGCGAGCGCGCTAGTGTTGCCCGCCGGTCGCGCTCTAACGTTGGGCGTGTTCGACGCAGACATTTTGGAGGAACGAATCATGAAGCTCACACGAAACACGCGGCGACTCGGAGCGCGCGCCGCCCGGCTGCTCGCGCTCTGCGCTTTCTCATTGCTATGCCTGACCTGCATCGCTATCTCAACCTTCTCGTTTGATCTGCGAACGGACGGCGCGTCCGAGCACGCGACGGTAGTCGCGATCGATCAATCGGTGAACGAAACCCGCGCCGATGGTCAGTCGCGCAATCAATCTGACGCCCCCGCACAAGACCCAAACAGGACGACGATGACTCGCGCTGAGATAGCGCAGAGATTGAATTCAGTCAACGCACAAGTTCGCGCAGAGGCGGCGTGTTCTGCCGGGAAGAGTCACGCGGTGGAAGCCATCCCAATGCTCGTCGCGATGCTTGGAGACGACACCCCGATCTCCCAGCCTCTCAGATGCTGGGAGGAAGGCCAGTGGACTCCGGCGCTTGAAAGTTTCAAGCAGCCTTCGCCCGGCGAACAGGCTGCGATTGCTCTGGCGTCGATGGGAACCGCGGCGCTCGAACCTTTAACAAACGCGCTCAACGATTCAAACTCCAGCGTCCGGCGCAACGCGGCGTGGGCAATCGGCGAGTTGACGAACATGCGAGAGGGTGGACGCGCGAACGCAGTTCCGCCGTTAGTCGCGCTGCTTCACGATTCGGACGAATGGGTGAGAATGGCTGCGGCTCGCGCCCTGGGTGAGATAAGAGACGAACGCGCAACCGACGGCCTCATCACGCAACTGTCGGATGGTCAGTGGCAGGTCAGAAAGCTCGCCGTCTGGGCGCTCGGCGAGATGAAGGAGAAGCGCGCGGTAGAACCACTTTGCAATCTCCTAGAGTCTGATGCGGAGATCGAAGTGCGTACGACTACGGCGTGGGCGCTCGGCGAAATGCAGGACAGACGCGCGGTCGAGACTCTGTGCAATGTCCTACAGTCTGACCCGCAGGTCGAAGTGCGGGCGACCACGGCGTGGGCGCTCGGCGAAACAAAGGACAAGCGCGCGGTAGAGACTCTATGCAACGCCCTGTTGTCCGACGCGCAGGCCGGAGTTCGCGCAACCGCGGCGTGGGCGCTCGGCGAGATTCAAAGCCCCAAAGCCGTGTCCGCCTTGAAGCAGGCCCTCTCAGATCCGGGAAAAGGCGTGCGCGAAAAAGCTACGTGGGCTCTCTCGGAGATTGAGGACAGGGAGAGGTAAGAAGGCCGGCAGCTCGCTTGAAGTTTGGTTGTCCTAAGTTCAATTCTCTGCGCGATCTCTGCGTCGGCGTCTCTGCGGTGAGCGATCTTTCGGCGTTGGTTTTTACCGCAGAGGCGCCGAGGACGCAGAGGTTGCGCAGAGAAAACTCCTCAACTCACTCGCAGCGCAGCGCGGTCATCGGGTCGACTCGCGATGCCTTTCTTGCCGGGAGGTAGCCTGCAAGCGCCGCGACCGCTAACAGCAACAGGGTCGAAAACAAAATCGTCAATGGGTCAGCCGGCGTCAGACCAAACAGCAGACTCGTGACTAGTCGCGCGCCCGCGAGCGCGGCCGGCAATCCGATCGCGACTCCTATCAGCACCGGCGCCAGGCCCTCGCGCATCACCAACCTCAGGACCTCGCCGCGCCCCGCGCCCAGCGCCATCCGTATCCCGATCTCGTTAGTCCGTCTGGCGGCCGAGTAGGACATGATCCCGAACAGCCCGATGCAGGCGAGCAGCAGCGCCAGCAAACCGAAGAAGCTCGATAGCCGCGCGATCAGCTTCTGTTGAACGAGCGAGCGGCCTACGTGCTCGGACATTCGCACAGCTTCAACGATCGGCAGTTGCCGATTCACTTCCTTGATTGCGCGTCGAGTCTCGGAAACGATCGCGCCTGGGTTGCCGGTAAAGCTCACCTCGAAGTTACTCAGATAGTTGATGCTCTGAGTGTAAGGGTAGTAAGCCATCGGTTTGGGCTCTTCCATCAAGTCTCCGTACTTGGCGTCCTTTACGACGCCGACGACTTCGATGTCTTCGCTGTGTTCGGGACCGCCCAGACCGAAGCGTCTGCCCACCGCCGCGGAGCCAGGAAACAACCGATGAGCCAGTGCATCGCTGATCACCGCCACCTTGGGCGACGTTTCGGTGTCTTGTGCGCCGAAGCCTCGGCCCGTCAACAACGTCAGACCCATCGCTTCAAAGAAATCTGGCCCTACGCTGTTGTTGCGTATCGATTGCTGGGTGTTGTCGCCCGTCGAGTCTCCACGCGTGGATGCCGGCGACGTCCAGCCTCCCTGGTTGAAGGCGAACATAGAAAACGAAGCGGCCCGCACGCCTGGAATCGAGCTGACCCTCTCCTCGACATCTCGGTACAACTTCACAAGCTGCGAGTCCTGCTTGTAGCCAATCGAGTCGGTGTCGATCTGGAACAGCAGGACGTTCTCCTGATTGAAGCCGGTGTCCACGCGTTGCAGGTTTATCAGACTGCGAACGAAGAGCCCGGCGCCGACCAGCAACAGAAGCGACAACGCGACCTGCGAAGCAAGCAGCGCTTTGCCGAGCAGGCTTCGCGACATTGAGGACGCCGAAGCTCTGTTAGATCTCAGCGATGCACTCAGTTCGACTCGCGACGCGCGGATGGCCGGGACGGTTCCGAACACTACAGCCGAGAGCACCGAGACGATCACTGTGAACGCGAGGGCTCGCATGTCGGGCGCTACGTCGAGAGGCAACGCCTGAGGACCGGTAGACACCATCGATACGAGCGCTTCACTTCCCCACGATCCGAGCAGGATTCCCGCCGCTCCGCCGAGCAGCGCCAACAGAAGGCTCTCGGTAAACAACTGTCGTCCAATCCGCGCGGGACTTGCGCCAAGCGCTACACGCACAGTGAACTCCTGATTGCGGGCGGTGGCGCGCGCCATCAGTAGATTTGCTATATTCGCGCAGGCTATCAGCAGGACGACTCCGACTACGACCATGAGGATCTTTAGCGGCAGTGAGAATTCTGTACGCAGCGCGGAGAGACCGCGGCCCGCGGGTGTGAGTTCAATGCGCGCTTGCTGAATGTCCTGAAGGCGCTCGGCCGAAGGCTGCGGGCCCGCGTACTCGAGCAGAAGCTGCTTGAACAACAGATTGGTTTCCGCGCCCGCCTGCTCATCGCTGACGCCGCTTCTCAGACGCCCGATAAGGTACAGCGACTGAAACGACGGTTTGTCGAGACCCTTCCAACCGGGAGGCAACTGCGCTTCCATCGCCAGCGGCACCCAGATGTCGGGCGACTCGCCGACTGTCGTTCCGAAAAAATCGCGGGGGGTCACGCCGATTATTGTGTAAGCAGTCTGATCTATGTTGATCGTGCTGCCGATGACAGAAGGATCGCCGCCGAATCTGCGCTGCCACCAGGAATCGCTGGCAACCACAACGGGATGTCCGCCTGGAGTAACGTCTTCGTCAGATGTAAGCGTTCGACCAACAACGGCGTTGACTCCAAGCACGGAGAAGTAAGTGCCCGAGACCATCTGCGCGTTGATTTGTTCGAGGTCGCCGCTTGATTCGCGGGCGTGAACGACGCCGTGGACGCGGCTTGGCATACTATGCACCGCTGCAACATCCGAGAAGACCTGGTTGCGGCGGCGCACTTCGCGATAGAGCGGATAGGAGAAGAGGTCCCAACTAGAATCCGGGAATCCGATGGTGACGCCCGCCGACTCGGCTTTGCCAAAGAGCATGAGGCGTTCGGGTTCGTGGACCGGAAGGGCTCTAAGCATCACCGCGTCAATCAAGCTGAAGATCGCCGTGTTGGCGCCGATGCCAAGCGCGAGCGAAAGCACCGCCACCGCAGTGAAACCTTTCTGCTTGAGCAGCATTCGCAGACCGTAACGCAAGTCCTGAATCATCTCATCCTCCAATCGCCATTGTCGCCGCTGCCGCGCTTCGCGGAAACCGCTCATTACGCCGATCCCGAGACAGGGCTTCTAGATTCGAGAGGCCATCAGACCTCTACTACCTGTCATGCTTGCTGCCGGGCTTGCCGCCGGGCGACGTAATGGTGACGGGTCCGTTGACGGTGGAGAGCCGGATCACCGGCGTTGCGTCGCCAAACTGTATGACGGTTGGACGGTCCCAGGTCCGCACGGCCCCTTGGCACTGGATCGCTCTGCACTCGACGGGAGAATGCTTCGAAGCGTCCACACGCACGGATGACAGATAGTTCTCGGGCACCCTCAGCGTGAGCGGTCCGTTCTGTGTGCTGCCTTCAAGTTCTCCGCCTGACCACTGACTGCCATCCAGCACGATGGTAAGGGGACCATTCTGAGCGCTCAGGTGAAAGTCCCCGCCGCTGCCATTTACGGTAATCGGGCCGTTCTGGACGTCAGCTCGAACCTGTCCGCTCACATCATGAAAAGTGATCGGGCCGTTGTTGTTTCTGGCCTGGATGTTCCCGGAGAAATCGCTCACGCCAATAGGACCGTTGTTGGACTCCAGATCCAGGACCGCTCCATTTGGCGCTTGAATGAGCAGGTAAGCCATCCAATCCTGCGGGTTCGGCCCCTCGACCATGACTTTGCCATCCCGGATTGCGAGCTTGACTTGATCCAGGAGGGCTTGTGCCTCGCCTGCGTTGTCGCCCCCGGCTGCGAGGCACGCGGTGATTGAGTACTCGTCGCGATTCCAGCCCTGCACATGAATACCGCCGTTTTTGGTGGATCGGACCTGGAGCGTTGAGATCGCGGACCTGGGAACAGTCTGCACCAGTTGGGATCGAGCTGTTTCACCCCCGTCACCAATCCGCATTCTGACTTGCCCGCAATCGGTGATCGTCTTTTCGGGCCCGGTGGAGATGGTGGTGTTGCCGCTGCGTTTTCTCTCCTGCGCCCCGGCGGGTTCGAAGATCATAAAGGAACCAAGAACGAGAACCATCAAGAAGAGCATCGTCTTTCTCATCGCCAATCCTCCTATCTCTGACTAGCAAGTTTACCGTTTCGCCGTGAATATAGACGCTAGACGCCGCATAAGTGTTAGCCACAAAAAACTGAGAGTCTCGAGTCTCAAAATTCGAAGATTGAAAGCAAGCCAACAGCTAGACGACTGTGTTCGACTACCAATCTTCGTGCCAGCGTCTGTGACTCGGCTAAACGCTGCGAACACAAGGGCAAATCGCCGTGCGCCAATGTGTTCGGAGCGGTTCCGTTGTTCGATTCCGAGAAAGGGTTTCCCAGTGGTGGGCCGAGCTAGTCCGTCCCAACAGATTGCATGGACGGCACGCGCCCGAGATGCCGGAGTGAGCCGGAGGGCGCCCGCTTCTCGCTTGTCCGTCCGATATAGGCGAGCAGACTTTTATCTGTGGTTCGATAGTCATACCACTCCGGACGCCCAGTCCTTAAGGCTGCATCATTAATCCTCTAGAATTCTACTTCGCGCTGAACCTTACAATTTGCCAACTCCGCAATCAAGGTAGCGCTGGGTACGCAAACTCACCTGTGGCTTGTCAAGCAATCCCTCGATGATTCAATGGTCCGAAGGATCGCATGTTTCAATGCACGCCTCGAGGTAGCAGTTTGTGTCTCGCGGTATTAAACTATGAGCACTGTGAAAGCCTACGAAGAGATCATAGAGTTTATCGCGGCGGGCACGACGCCAGACACCGTTGTTTCATTTCGCCCGTCGCCAGCAACCAAGACGCGCGTTTCAGAGTTGATCCATCAAGAAAAGACAACCGGCCTTTCGGCCGAAGAGAAGTCAGAATTGGACAACTACATGCAGTTGGAACACCTGATGAGGTTGGCCAAGGCACGCGCTCATCAGTACGTCGCCAATGAGTAGCTACGTCAGCGAGGAATTGCGGCGGCTCGTTGCAAATCGGGCGGAGCGTCTTTGCGAGTACTGCCTGATTGGCGAGGATGACACATTCTTCGGCTGCGAGGTTGACCACATCGTCAGCCTGAAACACTCTGGCCCGACCGAAGCTATCAATCTTGCCTATGCCTGCTCCTTCTGCAATCGGAACAAGGGCAGCGATATTGCGTCTCTCTCGGGAGTAGCCGGCGAGCTGGTGAGGTTCTTCAATCCCCGAATCGATCTATGGTCCGAGCACTTTCGATTGGAAGGAAGCCTGATTGAACCACTGACGAGTGTTGGTGAGGCAACCGCTCGAATCCTGAAGTTTAACGAGAGCGAACGAGTTCTTGAGCGGGAAACGTTGATTGCAATCGGACGGTATCCGTCGAAACCAGCATCACTTCGTATGCGGAAGTAACGTACGATGCGCTCCTGATGCTCAGTCAGTCTATTCATACCTCAGCGCCACCATCGGATCGACGCGCGACGCGCGGCGCGCTGGAACAAAACAAGCCGCCAACGCAACAAAGACCAGCAACAAAGGGACTCCTGTGAAGACGACCGGATCGGTCGGGCTGACTTCGAATAGCAGGCTTGCAATCGCTCGTGTTAGAACGAGCGCGCCACCAACTCCGATTGCAATGCCGGCGGCGATGAGCAGCATACCTTCCCGTAGAACCAGGCGAAGCAGAACACCCGGTTGGGCTCCGAGCGCCAGCCGGATGCCAAATTCCTTCTTCCGGCTGCCGACATAGAGTGACATTGTGCCGTAGATGCCTACCGCTGCGAGCAGCAATGCCAACACCGAGAAGGACGCCAGCAGCAGATTCGTCAACCGCTGGCTATTGAGCGTTCGACCGATGACATCGTTCATGGATCTGATCGAGTACACCGGGATGTCGGGATCCAACCCGGACACCGCGGTCCTGACTGCACCGATGGTCGAGTTTGAAGGGCCGTCGGTTCTAATAACAAGCTTCGCCACCAGCGTCGGCGACTGCGAGAGCGGAGAATAAATGTGAGGCTGCAGCTTCTCCGCAAGCGCGTCTTGCTTGATTCCGCCAACCACTCCCACTATGGTCATCCATTGCAGATCACCAGTGGTCTCGACCCTTTTTCCAAGAGCGTCGCCATCCGGCCAATACATTCGCGCCAGCGTTTCATCTATTATCGCTACCGGTTGCGAGTCGCTTTTGTCTGATTCCAGAAAATCCCTTCCGCGCAGCAAAGGGATTCCCATTGCCTGAAGGTTCCCGGGCGTCATCGACAATAGCTGACCTTGGACCCCCTCATCACCAGTCCCTGGTTCGTGTCCTTCTACGATAAAGTTGTCAGTGTTGTCATCGCCGCCAAACGGGATACTCGTGGTGAGCCCTGCGGCGCGAACTCCCGGCAGGCTGCGCAGGCGATCGATCAGGCTCTGGTAGAACTGTAGTGATTGTTCGGGCTTCGAATATTTGCGAGCCGGAAGAGAGACGAACATCGTCAGCAGCTTCTCCGGATTGAATCCTAGATCGACAGACTGCAGACGCTGAAAGCTCTTCAGCAGCAGTCCCGCGCCGATCAGCAACACAAAAGAAAGCGCGAACTGCGCCGCCACAAGCGCGCTAGTTGACCGGCGGCTGGAGGTGCCGCCGCGTCCTCCTTCGTGCATTGCCGCAACCATCCCCATGCGATAGGCCCGCAACGCAGGCATAAGTCCAAACAGCAGCCCGGTCAGCAAGGCGAGACCGGCCGTGAACGCCAGCACGCGTCCGTCGACCGTCACCGCTTCGATTCTCGGTATTCCGTCGACGGGCATCCTCCCGAGCATTCGCACGCCTAGCCAGGCGAGCATCACCCCGCCCGCTGCGCCGATGAACGCGAGCACCAGGCTCTCGGTCAGGAGTTGCCTCGCGACGCGAGACGGGGTCGCGCCGAGCGCGAACCGCACAGCAATCTCTCTGACCCGCGATGTGGCGCGCGCCAAAAGCAAGTTCGCGACGTTGGCGCAGGCGATCAACAGCACCAGTCCTACTGCGCACAGCAAGATGAGCAGAGGCTTTTTTGTAGATCCGACCATCACCTGCTTCAGCGGCGTGACTATTGTCTTCAGAGCAGAGCCCTGGTCGAGCGGTATTCGGCTTTCGCCTATGTCGGGATGCTGGCGAGCGTAGTCCCAAAGCGCCGCCTTAGTTTCCGCCTCTGCCTCTGACAGCGATACACCTGGCCCAAGCCGCGCGATCGCTCTTAAGAAGTAGGGCGCGGTCCTCGTTGGATTCAGCGCGATGGGAATCCATATCTCGGTTTCCGGGCGAGGAAGGCTGAAGCCCGCCGGCATAACACCGACCACTTCGGTCGCGGTGCTGTTCAGGTTCAAGGATCGGCCGATTATGTTGGGATCGCCGGAAAACCGGCGCTGCCAAAAACCAAAACTGATAACGCAAACGCCATTGTTGCCGGGCGTATCCTCGCCGGCACGAAAGGCTCGTCCGAGGACCGGCGGAATACCGAGCACCTTGAAGAAATCGGCGCTGACGGTGCCGAGGGAAACGCGTTCCGGGTCACCATCTCCAGTGAGATTCGCGCCGCTGGTCGAATAAGCGGCCACCGCTTCAAGCGAATGTGTGTTGTCACGTAATGCGGCGAAACTCGCCTGCGAGAGATTCCAGGCGTCCAGTCCGAGTTGCCGTTGCGATTGTACCAACCTCACCAGGCGATCAGGCTGCTCATATGGGAGGGGGCGCAGGAGAATACCGTCAACCAGACTGAAGATCGCGGTATTCACGCCGATCCCAAGCGCGAGGGTAATCACAACGATTGCGGTGAAGGCCGGATTCTTTCGCAGCATCCGCAGCGCATAGCGCGCGTCCAGCCATACCTGCTCGATCGTCGCTCCCAAGCGTACGTCCCTCACTTGCTCCTTCACTTGATCGACCCCTCCAAAATCGATTCGCGCTGCTCGATATGCTTCGTCCGCGCTTAACCCACCGGCGACTTTCTCATCGATGAGCATTGCAAGATGCGCGCTCATTTCTTGGTCGAGCTCGCGCTCGGCGTGGTCTCTGTGAAACAGGTTCGATAACAGACTTCGAAGGCGATAGAACAACGGCATAATCAACTCCCATCAAGAGCCTGGTAGATTGTTCAACCTGCGGGCAGGTTGCCGGCACACAGCAGCAGGTTTACCAACCTGCTGTACACTATCCTGAACTTCGAACCTCAGCGCTTCGCGCTCGAGGCACTAAGTGAGACACCACTTCGGGTGAATCAAGTATCTTGACGCCCTTATGAAGTCGCTTCGAGTGCGAGGAAGATCGCCGCGGCAATCCGCTCCCAGTTGGCGGTCTCGGTTTCGAGATGCCTCCGGCCCGTCCTCGTCAGCTTGTAGTACTTTGCCTTGCGGCGGTTCTCCGATTCGCCCCACTCCGACGCAAGCCAGCCCTTCTCCTCGAGCCGGTGAAGCGCCGGAAAGAGCGAGCCCGGTTTGGGATGAAATGTTCCCTGAGTGATCTGATTAATGCGGTGCGCAATCCCCAGCCCATGATTCGGGCCCAGACCAAGCGTCTTGAGGATCAGCAGATCGAGCGTGCCTTGAAGAAGATCATCCGTGCCTCCCGACATAAGCTCCTCCTATAGACTGTCTGTAGGACATTAAGGCACGACCTATAGAATGTCAATAGGAGCTGGCTCGTATTTGACTCTCGCTGCTCGCCAGAGTTCCGGGTTCAGGGTTCAGGGTTCAGAGTTCCGGGTTCAGAGTCCAGGGTTCAGAGTTCAGAGTTGGGTTCCACGAACCCGGAACCCGGAACTCTGAACCCGGAACCGTTGAACGACGAACCCGGAATTCTGAACCACGAACTCTGAACCCTGAACCCGGACCCTGAACCTATTCATAGCGAAGCGCCGTCATCGGATCTACTTTCATCGCGCGGCGCGCTGGCGCCAAACAGGCTGCCAGAGCCACTCCCGCAAGGAGTATCGAAATGATGACGAAGGTCGCGGGATCGGTTGCGCCAACCGCAAAGAGCAGGCTTGTCAGCACCCTAGTCAACGCAAACGCCGCGGCAAGCCCGATCCCGACGCCAACCAGCGCCAGCGCCATCCCCTGTCCGACGACAAGCTTCAGCACGTCGGACTGCCTTGCGCCCAGCGCCATGCGAATTCCAATCTCGTGCGTGCGCTGAGTGACCGAATAAGACATCACTCCATAGATGCCAACCGCCGCCAACACCAGCGCCACTCCGCCGAAGATACCCAGCAACAGCATATTGAAGCGTCGCCGGGCGACTGAATCCGAGAGAAGCTGCTCCATCGTCTTGATGTCTGGAACGGGCAGATCCTTATCGACTGCCCAAACTTCGTTCCTCATCGCATTGGCCAGGCCCGCGGAACCCGATCCGCCGCGCACCACTATGGTCATAAACGGCCACGGGTCAATCGAGCAAGGCACATACAGCTCGGTCCTTGATTGAGAGTCCAACCCAAAGTGTTTCACGTCCGCGACTACGCCCACAATCTCCATCCATGGATCATCATCATCATCAATCCGCAAGCGCTTGCCGAGCGGGTCCTCATCGGGCCAGTACCGCCGAGCCATCGCTTCGTTGACGATGCCAACTCTAGCAGCGTCAACGGTGTCGCGGTCGGTGAAGTCGCGGCCTTTGGAAAGCGGAATGCCCATCGAACGGAAGTAGTCCGGACTTATCACCCGGTAATCCGCGCTGGGGCTATTGCCGGAGCCATCGTCCTGCCAGCGCTCGATCGTCAAACCGCGGCCGCTGTTTCCGGGCGTCAGCGGAAGTCGTGAAACTGCGCCGGCTGACTGCGCTCCGGGCAGAGACTGCAGACGCTGAATTACTTGCTGAAAGAAAACCGCTCGCCTCCGTCCATCAGGGTACTGTGCCGCCGGAAGAGAGAGACGCATTGTGAGAACGTCTCGACTGTCAAAGCCCGGATTCACCTGCCCCAGACGAACAAAGCTCTTGATCATCAGACCCGCGCCGACCAACAGCACCAGCGACAGCGCAATCTCCGAAACGACGAGCAGGCCGCGAACGCGATTGCGGCGCGCTCCCGCGCTTCCACCGCGCCCTCCTTCCTTGAGCGATTCGTTCAAGTCACCCTTCGACGCCTGCCACGCTGGAACGAGGCCGAATGCGACGCCGGTGACGAGTGAAACAGCAAGCGTGAACCCGAGGACCATCCCATCGATCCCAATATTCTGCGCTCCATAAATACTCGTTGGTATGAGCGAAACCAGCGGCCCGATTCCCCACAAGGCCAGCAGCAACCCTAGCGCTCCGCCGATCAGCGCAAGGACCATGCTTTCAGTGAGCAACTGTCTCACGAGTCTCAGACGATTCGCGCCGAGCGCCGTTCGAATGGCCATCTCCTTCTGCCGCGTTGCGGCTCGAGCGAGCAGCAGGTTGGCGACATTCGCGCAAGCGATCAATAACACAAAGCCCACTGCCCCAAGCAGCACCAGCAGTGCCCACCGCACATCGCCTACCTCGTATTCACGCAGCGTCGCCAGGCGCACTCCGCGCCCCATGTTCTCGTTCGGGTTTTGGTCTTCCATTCGGCGCGCGACTGCGTCCATGTCCGCGCTTGCCTGCCCGAGAGTCACGCCCGGTTTCAGGCGAGCTATTGCGCTGAGGTAGTGACTGTCGCGGTTGGCCGCCATGTTTACCGTGGGATTCAATACGTGCTCGGGCACGATTTGTCGAGGTGGAACCCAGAGGTCAGCTCCTTCGGGAAATCTGAACTGGGCGGGCATCACTCCGACGATGGTGAAAGGCTCGCCGTTGGTAGAAAGCTTCTGCCCGATGATGTTCTTGTCGGCGCCGAAGCGGCGCTCCCACAGACCCTGGCTTATGACGGCGACGCGGCTGCTGCCGAGGTTCTCTTCGCCCGGTTGAAAAACGCGGCCCAGGATCGGCTGGACGCCCAACACCGGAAACAGAGCGGCAGTAGTCACAACTCCGGATACGCGTTCGGGTCTGTCGCCGCCGGTCAGATTGAAGCTCTCTTCCCGGTAAGCCGCGATGTTTTCGAAGCTCTGATTCTGCTCTCTCCAATCCACGAAGTTGGCCGCAGCGATAGCGTCCAGGCTGCGTCGCTGCAAGTTGCTCTCGAACACCATCACCAATCCATCCGGATTCGGAAAAGGTAGAGAGCGAAGCAGAACAGCGTTGACTACACTGAAGATCACGCTATTCGCCCCAATGCCCAGCGCGAGAACAACAACTGCCACGGCGGTGAAAGCGCGGTTGCTTGCCATCATTCGAAGCGCGTAACGCAGGTCTTGCATGATTCTCCCCATTTCCGATTGCCGATTGCCGATTGCCGATTTCCGCGCTGCGGATGGCCAATTCTTAAGCGGCAATCGCCAATCGCCAATCGGCAATCTTCTCATTCGTATCTGAGCGCAACCATCGGGTCCACTTTGGTTGCCCGTCGAGCAGGCACGAAACAAGCTCCCAGAGCCACCCCTGTCAAAATCACAGAGACTAGAACAAAGCTCAGCGGATCGGTCGCACTTACTCCGAACAACAAGCCGGTCATCACCCGAGTCAACAGAAAAGCCCCGACCAGCCCTATTGCGATGCCGATCAGCACCAGCGACATTTCCTGCCTCAACACCACTCTCAACACATCCGAAGTCTGCGATCCGAGAGCCATGCGAACGCCGATCTCGTGCGTGCGCTGAGTGACCGAATAACTTACTACGCCATAGATTCCAGCCGCCGCAAGCACGAGCGCCACCGCAGCGAATATGCTGAGCACAAGCATGGGGAATCGCCTGGCCGCGACGGACTCGGACACACGGTCTTCCATCGTCAGGACATCGTCAACAGGCTGATCTTTATCTATGCCGCGAACCTCGCTACGAATCGCGCGTGCGGCGCTGCCTGCGTCAGTTGCAGTTCGCACTGCCAGATACATGCTTGCGGCGGGACGTTGGAGATAAGCAGCATAGAGCTCCGAGTGTCGCTCCTCATCAAGTCCCAGATGGTTGACGTCACCTACGACGCCAACGACTTCGCTCCACGGAGCATCGCTCCTCGTGCTGAACTTGATGCGCTTGCCAATCGGGTCCACGTCAGAAAAGAAGCGACGGGCCATCTCTTGATTGATGATAACCGCGCCGGAAGCAACTTGATTATCGCGTTCGCTGAAGAATCTTCCGCTGAGCAGGGGAATACCCATCGCCCGGAAGTAGTCGGGGCTTGCGGTGCGATAACCCGAGGCGGGATCAACGTCATCAACAGGCCGCGTATCGCCTTCGATTGCGAAATAGCGGCCTTCCTGTGATTGGCTCAAAGGGAGGGAATTGACTACTCCCGCTGCTTCCACTCCGGGCAAGGCGCCGACTCGCTCGATGACCTGCTCGAAGAATGCTCTCTGCTGCTCACTTTTGGAATACCTCTGCCTGGGCAGCGCGATAAGCATGGTAAGAGTATTCCGGCGATCGAAGCCCGGGTCGACCTGCAGCAATCGGATGAAGCTCTTTATCATCAGCCCTGCTCCGATCAACAGCACCAGGGCGAGTGCGACTTCAGACACGACAAGCGTGCTGCGAATGCGATTGCGCCGCATGCCGGCCGACGCGGTTCTGCCGCCCTCTTTGAGCGACTCATTCAGATCGGGCTTAGATGCCTGCAGTGCCGGCACGAGTCCGAAGACCACCCCCGATATCATCGAGACCGCAAGCGTGAATCCAAGCACCCGGCTATCAATGTTGATCTCGCGCGCGCGCGGGATGGTCTCAGGCATGATGGCGACCAGAAGATCTATTCCCCATAGCGTCAGCAGAAGTCCGGCGACTCCGCCTGCCACGGCGAGCAGGATGCTTTCCGTCAGCAGTTGCCGAACCAGACGGCTGCGACCGGCTCCCAGAGCCGATCTTATCGCGATCTCCTTCTGGCGCACGGCTGCGCGAGCGAGCAAGAGATTGGCGACATTCACACAAGCTATCAGCAGGACAAAGGCCACTACGCCGAGAAAGATCATCAGGGCCGGTCGGGATCTACCAACGACGTGTTCGTGCGCCGGAACGAGGTTTACTCCGCGGTCGCGATTTGTATCTGGATACTGCTCGGCAAGCCCGGCGGCGACGGAGTCCATCTCGGTCTGAGCTCGACCAAGCGGAACGCCCGGTTTAAGGCGGGCCATCACCGTCAGGTAATAACTCCTGCGCTCGTTATCGACCACCAGCGGCACCAACACGTTGGCCTTGGACAAGACCCAGCCCGACGGAGCCAGGAAGTCTGGCGCCAGAACACCAATGATAGTGTAGCTCTCGGTGTTGAGCGTCACCGGCTTCCCGATAACATCGGGATCAGAACCGAAGCGGCGCTGCCACAGCGCGTGGCTGAGCAGCACAACGCGATTCTTGCCAGGCTGCTCCTCTTCGGATAAGAAGCCGCGGCCAAGAGTGGGAGTGCTGCCTACAAACTCCAGCACCTCAGGAGAGACTCGCATCCCGGAGATGCGCTCGGGTTCGTCATCCGCAGCAAGGTTGAAGCTCTGTCCGCCGCACGCGACCATCGACTCGAAGACCTGATTCTGCTCCTTCCAGTCTCTGAATGCAGGGTACGAAACAACTCCTGTGCGGATATTGAATTTTGGGTTGGTCTCCCAGACCATCACCAGCCGATCAGCATCCTTGTAGGCCAGCGGACGAAGCAGCACCGCATTGACGACGCTGAATATGGCGGTGTTGGCTCCGATGCCGAGGGCCAGAGCTATGATCGCAACGGCGGTCAACCCCGGACTTCTAAGCAAGGTTCGAAACCCATATCGGATGTCCTGAAGCAAGCTATCCATAGCTATTTGTCCTTTCTTACCTGGAAGCGCAGGCATCCTTGCCTGCCTCGTTCCGTTACCGGCTATTCTCTTTCCCGCGCATGCAGAGATGCTCGCTCTCCCTGGCTCGACCGAGTGACTAAACAAATGACCAATGACACAGGGCTAAGCACCAAACTTTTCATTCGTATCTGAGCGCTACCATCGGATCCACCTTGGTTGAGTCTTCTCGACCGGCTGATCCATGGTGAGCGCCCGCTGCTTCCGCGCGCAACGCCAATCATGCGGATCGGATTAGAATCAATCGTCGTGCCCTATCGAATCTGAGCCATAACTGATAATTCGCAAGGGATCGAAGTGATCGGCCATATTCACCCTGCCGGTTATGGGACTGGCCCGTCCCGGATTCGTGAACCACGGTCCCGCGCTTGTGGGCTCGCGAGGGTGGGCATAGTATGTGACATCCTACAAAAGCAGTCAGCGATTGTTCCCGAGAGCGGCAGAGAGAAGACGGACCATGACGGATGCACCTCACCGAAAACGAAGACGCGGTTGGATCATTGGAGCAATGCTCGCCGTGGTCCTCCTGCTCGGCGAAGTGGCCATAGAGGTACTGAGCGATGACCTAAAGGAAATGCTTCGCCCCTATCGCATCTACGTATGGTCGGCGCTTGGGCTGGCGTTCATTGCGGCTATAGTTATGGCCATCAGAGAATCGCGCGCAAGCGACGATCCTTCTGCCCACGACCCGCTAGTCGAGCGAAACATCTCAGCGGAAGAAGTCAAGAACAGTACCTTCGTCACTGGCGATGAGAATGTGATTTCTGACCACACTCAGGGCGACGTTGTGCGCGGAGACAAGATCACCGCCAGCGATGTAGTTCACGGCGACAAGCACATCCACATCCAACAGGCCGGAAGTCCAGCGCTCTCTGCTTGGCATCAGCTTCCGTCGCCGCCGCGCGATTTCACGGGCCGCCACGAAGAGATAGACGATCTTTTGCGCGAGATGGAAAACGGCGTAACCATATCGGGCCTGCGCGGGCTGGGCGGCGTGGGCAAGACCGCGCTCGCGCTTAAGCTGGCCGACATCGTAAAGGACCAATACCCGGACGCTCAGTTCTATCTCGACCTCAAAGGCGTGAGCGAACGCCCACTCACCTCAGCGGATGCGATGGCCCACATCTGTCGAGCCTATCATCCAGAGGCGAAGCTTCCCGATCAGGAAGCGGGGTTGAGCGCGCTCTACAACTCGTTGCTGAACGGCAAACGGGCGCTGCTCCTGATGGACAACGCGAAAGATCGAGCACAGGTCGAGCGGCTCATCCCGCCTGCTGGCTGCGCGCTGATCGTGACTTCGCGGCAACGCTTCACTCTGCCGGGGCTGTACGAAAAAGATCTCGATGCGCTGCCAGCAGCGGATGCGCGCGAGTTGCTGCTGAGGATCGCCAAACGAATCGGTGATCACGCGGACGAGATCGCAAAGTTGTGCGGACGGCTGCCCCTTGCGTTGCGCATAGCAGCAAGCGCGCTTGCCGAGCGTAAGAACCTGTCTCCGGCTGATTACGTTCGGCGGTTGAGCGATGAAAAGCAGCGACTCAGTCACCTAAAGGAAGTAGACGTTGCACTGAGCGTAAGCTGCGAGATGATCGGCGAGGAGAGATTCGCGCTGTGGCGCAAGCTGGCGGTCTTTCCGAGCACATTCGATGACAGCGCAGCGTCGGCAGTGTGGGAGATGGAAGCGGATGCCGCAAAGGACGCGCTCGGCGATCTGCTGGCGTACAGCCTTATCGAGTACGACGAAGAGACTGGTCGCTATCATCTCCACGACCTTGCCCGAATATTTGCCGATGGGCGATTGAGCGAGGGCGAGCGTGATCTTGCGAAACGCCGCCACGCGGTGCATTACCGACAGGTGCTTAAACAGGCCGATGAGTTTTATCTGCAGGGCGGCGGCGCAGTCACACGCGGGTTGGCGCTGTTCGACAAAGAGCGCGAAAACATCGAAGCGGGATGGTCTTGGGCGGCGGCAGAGGCCGAGAGAGACGAAGAGGCATCGCAATTGTGTAGCAGCTATCCGAATGCCGGAGTATACGTTCTCGATCTGCGTCAACATCCGCGAGAGCGAATCAGGTGGCTGGAAGTTATGCTTGGATCCGCCCGTAGATTGAAGGATCGGCAAGCTGAGGGCTACGCGTTGGGCAACCTGGGCATTGCCTACGACGATTTAGGCGACGTGCACCAGGCGATTGAGTACCACGAGCAACAGCTTGCGATAGCCCGAGAGACCGGCGACAAGACAGGAGAAGGCAATGGGCTGGGCAACCTCGGCAGCTCCCACTACGCGTTGGGCGAGACACGCAAGTCGATTGATTATCACAAGCAAGCCCTTGCGATTGCGCGAGAGATAGGCGACCTCAGACTAGAAGGGAACGCTCTGGGCAGCCTCGGCGTCGTCTACGCTGCGTTGGGCGAGACGCGCAACGCGATTGAGTATTACGAGCAAGTCCTTGCGATCGCGCGAGCGGCAGGCGACCGCCAATCCGAAGGGACCGTGCTGGGCAACCTAGGGAATGTCTATAAGAATTTGGGCGAAGCGCGCAAAGCGCTTGGGTATTACGAGCAGGACATTGCGATAGTGCGAGAGACAGGCGACCGCAGAGGCGAGGGCATTTCGCTATGGAATATGAGCCTGAGCCTATATCAACTGGGTGAGCGCAGACAGGCTGTTGCCAACGCTGAAGCGGCGCTCAGGATTCTTGAAGAACTCGAATCCCCATCTGCGGATAAGGTACGCACGCAACTGGCCGAGTGGCGGGCTGCGCCGCAGCAATGAACACCCGAAGATCTTGCGACTCGGATTGTCCCTCTTGCACGGCGGGGCTATAATCGATCCGCAACTCATAAATTCGCCGCTGAGAGAAAGACTATGATTACCGAGACCCTGGGTTACTTTGAAATCGCGTCCAACTTGCCGCCCGCTTCGGAAGTTACTTTTCATGATGTCAGTTGGGATGAGTACGAGGAACTGATCGAGGAACTGGGCGAGGCAAGAGGGCTGCGTGTCAGTTACAACGAAGGGACCCTGCGGATTATGACTGTTTCATCTGAACACGAAAGCTACGCGGCTTTCATTAACCTCTTGATCGGTCACCTGAGCTTCCGGCTACGCATCAACATACGCTTCTTCGGGTCGGCTACGATGAGAACGAAGAAAAAGAAGAAAGGCAACGAGCCGGATGCGTGCTTTTATGTTCAGTCGGCCCCGGCCATCGGCAACAGGATTCAAATCGACTTCGCCGTCGATCCTCCGCCCGACGTCGTTGTCGAAGTCGACATTCATCACGACTCCCGGGACAAGTTTTCGATCTACGCGGCGCTCGGCGTGCCTGAGATCTGGCGCTATGACGGAGAGGAATTGACCATCCATTTCCTTCAGGAAGATCAATACGTCGAGGTGGAAAGGAGCCTCGCGCTGCCTATGCTATCCGGCTTTGCGCTGACGGATTTCCTGGCCCGGCTCCCGAAGGACGGCGAATCTCAAACACTCGTCGCCTTTGACGAATGGCTCCAATCCCTCCAGCGATGATCCTATTGCTACTCCGAAGGGTCAGTTCCGGGTTCACGGTTCAGGGTTCAGAGTTCAACCTTTAGGTTGCTCCTCGCCGTCGCCCGGCAAGCTAAAGCTTGAACTCTGAACCCGGAACCTGAACCCCGGAACTCTGAACCTATCTTTGCGCGTACGAAGCCGCCATCCCGTCGAGCATCTTGCGCAGCTCGTCTTCGGTAAACCATCGCCCGCGAGTCATCACCCCGGTTCGGCGCGATGCATTGTTCACGTCTTTGAGTGGATCGCCTTCGACCAGAATCAGATCGGCCGTCTTGCCAACTGATACCGTTCCGAACTTATCGCTTCTCAAGAACTCGGCGGCATTCGCCGTCGCGGTTCGCAGCGCCTCATAAGGCGTCAAGCCGGCAGACACCAGCTCACGCAGTTCGTCGTGCAGCGAGAACCCCGGCACAACGGAAGGCACCGGCGTATCGGTCCCGGCCAGCATTCGCACACCCGCGGCGCGCAAGCCTTTGACAAGCTTGCTCAGCAAATCAGCTCGCGCGAAGAAACCCTTCGCGGTTTCTTTTTTGAACCGCTGAACGTAGGTGTTATTGCTCGCCTCGAATCTGGAAGCAATCCAAGGTGGCAGATATTTCATTTCCGGTCTCTTCAGGACCGCGTCAATGTCGTCCACTTGACGAGCAATCCCACTGTAGACCGTCAACGTCGGGCTCACCCATATCCCGGCCCTAGCTGTAGCCTGGGCGACGGACGGGATTCGGCTTGCCTGGTCTCCAATCCAGCGGAGCTGCGCCTCTCGACTCGCTTCCGCCGGCGAGGTTGGGGGTTTGAAAAAGAAATAAGCGTATAGATACTCCTCGGCGTGAGCGATTGCGTCTTGCTTCTCTTCGAATGCCGCTTCGATCCCGAGATTGCGTGGCAGGTGGCCGATGACACGCATGCCTTCGCGGCGCGCAACCTCGAACAGCTTGTGATAAGCCTCGCGAGAAAAGTCCCCGTGAATCTTGATCAGGTCGTAGCCCGCGCGCTTCTGCGCGACGACCATGCGCTCAGCCTCTTCGGGCGTGGGAGTCGAGACCGGCGCGTTTGAGATAAACGGTCCGCTGGTGTAGATCGCCGGGCCCAGCGTCTCGCCTCGCGCGACCCGCTCTCGAAGCTCGAGAAACGCGGGCGTGCCGTAGAGGTTCAGCACAGTCGTCACGCCATTCGCCACAAACAACCGCAGCATCGCAGTGTTAGCGAGTTCATTGAAAACCTCGAAGTGAACGTGCATGTCGGCCAGTCCCGGCATAAGGTACTTGCCGCGCCCGTCGATCCTCAGCGCTCCGGCTGGGACCTTGACCTTGTCCGTGGGACCGAGAGCGGCTATCACTCCGTCCCTTACGATGACGGTTTGTCCGGCCATCACTCGTTCTTCATCCATTGGGACTACGTTCACGTTGATGAAGGCGACGATCTGCTTTTGCCTAGCCTGGAGTTGCTTCACTTCGCCGGAGGCCTGACGCCCAGTAGGTGAGTTGGATGAGTCGGCTGCGAAGTACAAAAAGGCGAGGGGCAGAGCGCCAATGCCAAACACCATGGCAAACAGGCCAACGCCCATCAACAGATATCGTCTGAACCGATTCCATCGAGTGTTGCGAGGCTTCTTCAACGGAATATCCATCAAGATTCCCTGGTCAATCATTGGCGCTTCAATTGGGCGACCACGGTCTTGGGAATTTTCGCCACGATGCTGACCTGCGTGCCGACGAGATCGGCCACGTCGTACTTAATCGCAAATCCCAGCACCATTGCCGACTCGGTCGAGTTCAGCTTCAAATCAGCTTCGAGCCAGCGCGCCATTTCGGTCGTGGCCCGCTGCAGCGCCTGGTCAAGCGACCCGCCGATGCCGATCGCCATCAAGTAGTCGGCATTCTCCGCGCGGGGTGTGCCGATTGATTTCTCCGGTATCACATCTACCGTGAACTCGAACTCCATCGAGGTTTCGAGAGCGTCGCCCGTCAATTCGCCGTCCCCTTGCGCGGCGTGGCCGTCGCCCATGAACAGCAACGCGCCTTCTTGAAAAACGGGCAGGTAGACCGTCGTTCCCTCGCGAAGCTGGTTGTAGTCCATATTTCCACCGAAGATCCCTGAATCCCGGGTGGCGATCACGTCGCGCCCCGGCGGAGCAACTCCGATACACCCGAGCATCGGCTGCAACGGAATGGTGAGCTGCTTCAACGGATCGGTTGGCTTATCCAGATACGCGACGCCCTTGTCCTTATCAAGCTTCCAGCGGCCGCTGAAGTTTTTGGCCCGGTTCAAATTCATCAGATACCCAGGCGTCAGCGCGTTGCCAACCACCGATTGACCGCTCGCCGCCCAGTCTCGATTGGTTCGCACGCGATTCAGCCGAACGACCAGGGTGTCTCCGGGCAGCGCCCCTTCAATAAAGAAAGGCCCGGTCAGCGGATTGCCGCCCATTGATCGGCGAACGGAGTTTTCATCGGAGCCGCCAGCGTCAACACTCTTCGTTTGCACGGTATCGCCCGGGAAGATTCGCAGCGCGGGAGGAATGTTCCAGGAGAACACGCGGTGGAATTCTGCCGGTGTAAAAGTGTGCGTGCGAGGCGCGCCGCCTGGCCGCACCGAAGCCCGATGAGCGCTCCACTGAAGCTTCACGCCGCCCCAGATCCCTTCACCCTTGAGCAGGCCGTCCTGTGCTTTTCCGGTATAGGTCCCTTCCACGCGTGCTCCATCCGGAGTTAGCCATTTGAGAGTGATCACCGATTCGGTGATATCTCCCTCAATTTTCAAAGGACCCGACCGTCCGGTGATCTTGTTGCCGGCGACTTCCAGGCTCATACGGTGCGCTTGCGTTTCATCCTTAAACTGCTCGATCAGAACCCAAGCACCGGCAATGTCGGCATCTTTTTGGGGACTCCCCTGTCCCAACGCCGACGTCAATGAAAGCAGTAACAGCACAGCTACAGAAATACGCAGCATCTCTTCACCTCCGCTAAACGGTTTAGAGTTCCGGGTTCAGGGTTCAGGGTTCCGGGTTCAGGGTTCAGGGTTCAGGGTTCAGGGTTCAGAGTTCCGGGTTCAGGGTTTCTGGTTTCTAGTTCTTGGTTTCTGGTTGTTGGTTACGAGACTGGACACCCGAAACCCGAAACTAGAAACCAGAAACCTGAACCCTCGACCCTGAACCCTCGACCCTGAACCCTGAACCCTGAACCCTGAACCGCAATTCTATTCAAATCGCAGCGCGACCATTGGATCGACTTTCGTGGCCCGGCGCGCGGGCACGTAGCTCGCCAGCAGCGCCACCAGCGCGAGAAGCAGCGGGATCGTCACAAACGTCCCCGCGTCAGTCGCGCTTATGTCGTAGAGCATGCTCCCGAGCAACCGGCTGATCGCCGCCGCCGCGACCATCCCGATGCCGATGCCGGCACAAACCAGAATCAAGCCTTCCTTGAGCACAAGCCTCAAGACGGCGCCCCTTCCGGCTCCCAGGGCCATGCGAATACCCACTTCGCGGGTGCGTTGCGCGACCGAGTAACTCATAACGCCGTACAGCCCGACTGCCGCCATCAGCAGCGCGATCAAACCAAAGATCGTCGCCAGAGCGGCGATGGACTTAGGCCCCGATAGAATCCGATCCAGAAACCTGGGCATGGTCTTGACGCCATAGACCGGCAGCTCACTGTCGAGATTGGCGACTTCCTGGCGAAGCGCCCCGGCCAGGTTCTCCGGTTCCCCTGAGGTGCGAGCGATCAACGTCATTTTGCCGTCGTAGTTCTGCGAATGCGGAACGAACATGTATTCGGTCGGCGGCTCGCCGAGCAGAAAGTACTTGCCGTCCTTGGCTACTCCGACGACTTCGCGAAATGGGCTTAGCGCGTTGCCAAGCTGCAAGCGTTTGCCGATCGGGCTCTCGTTTGGCCAGAAGCGCCGCGCCATCGTCTCGTTGACAACTACCACGCCCGGCGCGTTTTGATCGTCGTGTTCAGTGAAGCCCCGGCCTTCGACGATCGCCGTGTCCATCGCCTGAAAGTAGTCGTGGCCAACGATGCTGTAGTTCACGCTGAGCCGTTCGTTCTCATACGCGGGCATTGCGCCTTCGACGGTCAATCTCGCGCCGTTGCTGTAGGCGTCCAGCGGCAACGGCCCGGCGAGGCTGGCGGCTTGCACGCCAGGCAGCGATTTAACGCGCTCGACTATCTGCTTGAAGAAATTCCGTCCCTTCGTCTCGTCGTAGCCGTGCAGGCCGACATCAACTGAAGCCAGCAGGATCTGCTTCGGCTCAAAGCCGGGATTCATCTCTTGCACATTGCGCGTGCTCCTGATGAACAGCCCCGCGCTTATCAAAAGCATCAGCGACAACGCCACCTGCGCGACGACCAGCAGGTTGCGCAGACTCAACCGCCGCGTGCCCGAAGTCACCGAGGGACCCTCGCCCTTCAACACGGTCACCAGATCGGTCCTCGAAGCTTGCAACGCCGGCAGCAAGCCGAAGATGACCCCGGTCAGCGCGGACACACACAACGTGAAACCCACTACGCGGTGATCGAGCGCGAGATCGTAACTGAAGTCGATTGTCGCAAAGTCGAGTTGAGGGTTCGCCAGCGGAACAACTGCGTTGAACCACTGAGCCAGCAACAATCCCAAACCGCCGCCGATCAACGAAAGCAATACGCTTTCAGTCAACAACTGACGCACGAGCCGCCGGCGGCCTGCGCCGAGCGCCAGGCGAATCGCGATCTCGCGCCGCCGCACCGAAGCCCGAGCCAACAGAAGATTTGCTACATTCGCGCAAGCGATCAACAGCACCAGACCCACTATCCCCATCATGAGTCCGGCAACTATCGGGATGTATCCGAGCAGAGTGAGCGCAGGCTGAGTCTTGCTGCCGCCCGGAACCATGCCAACGCTGATGTTGGCATTCGTCTTCGGATAGGCTTCGGCAAGTTGCTGCGCGTAGGTGTTCATCGCCGCGGTCGCTTGCTCGATGGTAACGCCCGGTTTGAGACGCCCGTTGACATTGAATGATTGGCGGCCGCGGTTTTCGAGCCAATCTTCGCTTCCGGCGACGACCTGGGTATGCATTGCAATCGGGATCCACACATCAGGAATGAAGCCGACGAAGCGCGTTCCCGAAAAGCCTTGCCGCGCAACTCCGACAACCGTGAAGTCGTGGCCATTCAACCGTACGTCTTTGCCGACGATGTTCGGGTCGGCGCCAAATCGCTGCTTCCAGAACCCGTGACTCAGGACTGCGACCGGGTGCCCGCCCTCGGCGCGATCGTCGTCCGGCGTGAGGACACGCCCGGCCGCCGGCGTAACGCCAAGCCCAGTGAAGTAGTTCCCTGAGACCAACTCACCCCAGATCAGCTCGGCCTTGTCGGCGCTGTTTTTCATGCTGACCGGCGTACCGTCGTGCAGGAACAGATCGCTGAAGACTTCGTTGTGGTCTCGATAGTCCCGGTAGTCGGGATAGGAGAATGCGTCCGGATATCTCGAATTCGGTTCGATGGTGTAGAGCGCCACGAGTTGTTCGGGATGCGGCACCGGCATCGGCTTAAACAAAACCGCGTTGACGAGTGTGAAGATGGACGTATTTGCCGCAAGGCCCAACGCAATCGACAACACGGCGATGAGCGTAAAGCCCGGAGCTTTTATGAACGTACGGGCGGCATATCGGAGATCCTGCCACAATCTATTCATCAGGTCACCTTCCGTTTCTGGTTCCGGGTTCAGGGTTCAGGGTTCCGAGTTCAGGGTTCAGGGTTTGTAGTTTTTGGTTTGGTTTTGGTTACGAGACTGGACACCCGAAACCAGAAACCAGAAACCCTGAACCCTGAACCAGGAACCCGGAACCCTTCTTCGTCAGCTCAAGTCCAACGCCACAATCGTCTTTCGATCGCGGACGTAGAGCCTGGTTCCCGTCACGGTCGGCGGGGTCCACGCCAGGTTGGTCAACAGATTCGTCTTTGAGATGACCTTCATTCCCTGCGGCGAAAACGTGACCAGCGCGAGCACACCGTCTTCATCGAGCAGAATCACCTTGCCGTCGACATAAACAAGGTTGGCTTTGGGAAAGCTGCGATCCTGCCAGACCGTGTTGCCTGTGCGCACATCAACCGCGGTCATCGGCGCGGGCCCGAAATCTCCGCTCGATCCAAAGACCAGATCGCCAAGACGAATCATCGTGGTGTGATGCACGCGCATTCGACGGGAGGCCCACAATTCCTTGACGGTGGTTTTTCCGGCTGATTGATTCAACTGAAGCGCGCGGCTCCCGCCGCTGTAAGCGGATGACACAACCAGAATGTTTCCAGCTCCCCAGACCGGTATGCTGATGTTCAAGCCCCAGTCGCAATCGTGCGGATGGCTCCAGAGCAGCTCCCCGTTGTTAGGATTCATTCCGACGATGTGATCGCCGAGCGCGATCACTAACTGATCCTGCCCGTCAACGTTGATGATGGTCGGGGTCGACGGCGAAAGCTTGAAGTCCTGTTTCTTCCAGACCACCGCGCCCGTCTTTTGATCAAACGCCATCAGCGCCTGCCCCGCGCCGCCTACGGTCACAATGACAGTGTTTTTCCAGGCGAGCGGACTGCACGAATAACCGCGATCCATCAATTTTCCGCCATACTCTTTCCAAAGTTCGTGAGACCACACGACTCTCCCCGTTTGTTTGTCAAAGGCGTGCATCTTTCCGATCACGCCGACGGTGAAAAGAAGGTCTCCGGCGACGAGCGGCGTCGAGTGCGGGCCGTTGCCGTTTTCCAAATCGAGCCCGGTAGGCGGCGCCGCATTGCTCTTTTCCCAAATCGTTTTTCCGTTTGCCGCATCGAGGGCAACCACAAACTCCTGGTCGCCTTTACTGTACATCGTGTAGAGCCGAGCGCCATCCGCAAGTATCGACGAATGACCTTCGCCGAGTTCGCGACTCCACAGTCGCTTCGGCCCATTGTCGGGCCATGCCACCGCCAGCCCCTTCGCTTCAACCATGAAGTTGCGCTGCGGCCCACCCCACTGCGGCCAGCCGGCTGATTGCGCAAGCGCGCCGGCACTCACGAATAAGAGCAATAGCAAGAGCCATCCTCCCTTCGCAACCTGTGATCCGGCACTGAGCTCGATTCTCCTGAAGCGCGGCTTCCGGGCAGGAACGCTCGCGACATAGCTATGGTCTTGCTGCAATGTTTGCATCATCCCTCCTATCACTGTTTCTTGAGCACGGTGTTAACGATCGGTGCTACCAGTTCTTCGCAGAAGGCTCTTTCAAGGTTCGTCATCAGCGCGATGGTAAAGCGTTTTTCGGGGATGAGATACAGATACGTGCGTGTGCCGGCTTGGCTGCCGTCGTTCCATACCCGTTTCGGTTCGCCTTGACCAGCATCGGCGATCAGCCAGCCCAGACCGTAAGACTGCAATTGCTTACCGTCCGCGGTTTTCTGGCGCGTCCACATCTGCTCAAGCGTCCGCGGCTTCACCAGCTTGCCCTGCTGGATCGCGATGGCAAACTTCGCGAGGTCTTCTACGGTCGAAACAAGACCGCCGCCGGGCAGCCTGCCGCTGGTGTCGAGCGGCGGAGCATCCCTCACGTCGCCGTTCGCGGACTTGCTGTACAGCCGGGCGCGGTCCGGAATATTCGCCTTGAGGTCATCAGTCTGCGTTCGCGTCATGCCCGCAGGCTTGAAGATTTTTTCGCGCAGGTAATCAGGGTACTTCATCCCGGAAGCGCCTTCGATCACGCAGCCCAGCACCGAGTAACCGAGAGTCGAGTAGAGATACTTCGTACCCGGTTCGTGCAGCAGCGGTTCGTCCTTGAAGAAACTCAATGATTCAACGACGCTGTCGAAATGACGATTTGAAGGATCGGAAAACCTGTGATGGCGGATGCCGCTCAGATGCGCAAGCAGTTGTCGCGAAGTGATTTGCCATTGTTTTGCCGGGAAAGCCGGGCAGTATTTCTGAACCGGCGCATCAAGATCGATTTTCCCCTGCTCTGCCAACTGCATCACGGCTGTGGCTGTGATCGACTTGCCTATTGAAGCCAGTCGGTAAACCGTAGTCGCGGTGGCCGGTATCCTCTTCTCGGGATCCGCCAGGCCGAAGCCTTTCGCCCAGAGTAGGCGATTGTCAGCAACGATCGCTATGGAAAGAGCCGGCGCTTTGTGCTTCGCCATCCACTCTGAAACGGCCCCTTCGATCTTTTCGGTTTCGCCGGTCGACAGGCCCCGCGCGCCTTGCGCAAAGGTGTTCGCGCCGATGCCGAGCGCGAGCGTTATGACCGCGACCGTCGCGAAGGCGCGCTTCTTGAGAAGTATTCGAACGGCGTACCTCAGGTCTGGAAAGAGAGTGTGCATGATTCCTCGGAGTTCAGGACTACTTAGGGTTTGCAGTCCGCCTTCTGACGGAAGTCGTGTCGCTTTGCCAGAGAGCTAATCCAACACCTTCCGCCTGAAGGCGGGACTACGAACCACGAACCCGGAACCCGGGTTCTATTCATATCGCAGCGCGATTATCGGATCGACTTTCGCAGCGCGACGCGCTGGCAGGTAACAGGCTAGCAACGCGACCAACGCGAGCAGCAGTGCTACCCCACCCAGGGTCAACGGATCAGTTGCGCTCGTGTTGAATAACAGGCTTGCCATCAATCGCGTCATAGCGAACGATGCGATCAGGCCAATAACGACACCGGTCAACGCCAGCTTCACTCCTTGTCCGAGCACCAGCTTCAGCACCTGGCTCTTCTCTGCACCCAACGCCATTCGAATCCCGATCTCACGAGTCTGCTGCGATACGACATACGACAGCGCTGCATATATGCCGGTGACCGCCAACAACAGGGACAACACCGAGAAGATCGCCAGCAGCGACATTACGAATCGCGTGCGCCAGTCCAGTCCGCTAACGATGTCTTCCATAGACCGCACCAGATAAACCGGCATCGCCCGATCAACCGCTCTCACTTCTTTCGCTGCTGCCTCCGTGAAGGCGAGCGGATTGGACGTGGTGCGCAGCACATAAGCGAATGCGGCCGGCGCGGTGTCCTGTTCCAGCGGTAGATACAAGGTCGGCTGCGGGTCGGGTGGAAAAGAATCGGTGCGCACGTCGCCGACAATGCCGACGACCTGGCGCAGGATGTTGCGGTTGCTTCCAATCGCCACTCTCTTGCCCAGCGGGTCTTCAGCGCCCCAAAGCTGGCGAGCCATCTTCGCACTGATTACCGCGACCGACGGAGTACCGGCAGTGTCGTTCTCGGTGAAGAGCCGTCCTTGTAGCAGGGGGATCTTCATCGCGCTGAAATAATCAGGAGTGCTCCGGATGGCGGTCGCTCGCGGTTCCTTTCCGGGTTCCGGCACAGGCTGTCCTTCGACCATCACCGTCGTCAACCCGAACTGAGGATAGAAGGGATGGAACTGCGCTCCGCCGACCGACTGCACTCCCGGAATCGCCGCGAAGCGGTCCCGGATCTCCTTGAAGAATCGCTGTCGCTGTTCGCTGTCTTTGTAAGCCGCCCCGCGCGTCGAAACGCGAAACGTGAGGAGATTGTCCGAATCGAATCCCTGGTCCAGACGCTGAAGATTTCGGAAGCTCTGCACCATCAGCCCGGCGCCGACCAGCAGCGCCAACGACAAAGCAGTTTCTGCGATTACCAGAAACCGTTGCATTCGCCGGCTGCTGGGGCTGCCGGTGGCGCGCCCGGTTCCAGCGAGCCCGGAGACAATGCTGACCCGCCGCGCATAGAGCGCCGGAATCAATCCGAGCACGATGCCGGGCAACACCGAAATTGCCAGCGTGAATAGAATGACGTTGCGATCCACCCGAAAATCGAAGTGTGGAATGTTGAGGCCGGTGGGAATGAGCATGCCAACGCTCTCTGTTCCCCAAATCGTCAGCAACAATCCAGGCCCAGCGCACAGCATCATGAGCAACAGACTTTCGATCACAAGCTGACGCAGCAACCGCAATGTTCCTGCGCCGAGCGCCCGGCGCAATGCGAACTCACGCTCGCGCGCGACCGAACGCGTCAACAACAGATGGGCCACGTTGCTGGAAGCGATCAACAATACGAACAGCACAGCGCCCATCAGCAGCAGCACTGCGGGGCGCACTCCGCGAACAACGCTCTCCTTGAGAGGTGCGACAAGCGCAGCGCTGTTCTGGTTCGTGTCCGGGTATTGCTGTTTGAGCTCCTGAGAAATACGCGTGAGTTCCTGCTGCGCTTGGCTAAGGGTCACCCCATTGGCGAGACGCGCGACGACAACATGATCGTTCCCGCGCCGATCCAGCCCGCTTTGATTCAACGCCAATGGCAACCAGGCGTCGGGGCGCACCGTCAGCCCGAATATCGGATTATCGAACTCAGCCGGCATCACCCCGATGATCTCGTAAGGCACGCCGTCCAACTCCGTAGTTCGTCCGAGAATGTTCCGATCCTCACCAAAGCGGCGCTGCCACAACTCATAGCTCATCACCATCACCGCCCTTGCTCCCGGACGATCTTCTTCAGGCGCAAAAGTCCGGCCCATCATCGGCTGAACTCCGAGCGTATCGAAGTAGCCGGCTGACACCGTCTGCATCAACGGAGTGTCAGGCTCGTCAAAGCTGGTCAGCGTCTTTGAAATACTCACCGCCGCGCCGATCTTATCGAACGACTGACTCATCCGTTGCCAGTCGGCGTAATTGCCCGCGGCGACGGGCCGCCAGAGCGCCGCATTCGCAGGATCGATCTGCCAGATGGCGACCAGCCTCTCGGGATCGCTGAAGGGCAGAGGCTGAATCAGCACAGCGTTGGCCACGCTGAATACCGTCCCCGCAACGCCGATGGCGATCGACATCGCCAGTACGGCAACCACGGTGACTTCGGGATTCCTGCGCAGCAGCCGCAACCCAAATCGAACGTCAGACAGCCATCCAGACATGATTTGTCCTTTCACTGGAAGAGTCCGTAGTCCGTAGTCAATAGTCCGTAGCTACGGACCACGGACTACCGACTCTTCCATCATTGGTATCTCAGCGCCTCCATCGGATCGACCTTCGTCGCCCGTCGAGCTGGTAGATAGTTGGCCAGCAACGCGACCAGCGCCAGCACGAGCGGGATCGCCACAAACGTGGTCGCGTCCATCGGGCTGACGCCGTACAAGAAACTCGCCAGCAGTCGAGTCAACGCGGCCGCCGCTATCAAGCCTGCTGCGACTCCGCCGCCGACGAGCGTCATCCCTTCCTTCAAAACCAGCCGCAGCACGTTGCCGCTTCCCGCTCCGAGCGCCATTCGTATTCCGATCTCGCGCGTCCTCCGAGATACCGAGTAAGACATCACGCCGTACAATCCGACCGCCGCCAGCACCAACGCCAGCAAACCAAAGATCGCCAACAGAACCGCGCCCATACGCGCCGCGAAGAGTGAGCCTCCAACCACGTCGGCCATCGACTCGACGCTTGTCACGGCGAGGTTCGGTTCGATTGATTGCACCTCGCGCCAGACGGTTGCGGCGAGGCTCGCCGGCTTGCTACTGGTGCGCGCGTGGAGCGCCATTCCGGTCTCGTGGTTTTGCGCCAGCGGTTGATAGACCGTCGATCTCGGGTTTTCGCCGAGAGTGCGGTACTTGCTATCGCGAACGACTCCGACGATCTCAGACCACGGGCCTTGCGGTCCGCGAAAGCTCACGCGCTTGCCGAGCGCTTCCTGACCCTCGAAGAAGCGCCGCGCGAAAGCTTCGTTGATAACAATCACCATCGGCGCGCCCTCTTTGTCTTGCGCGGTGAAGTCGCGGCCGCGAAGCAACCCGATGCCCATCGTCTTAAAGTATTTCAAGCCGACAACATTCGCGCTCGCTGTGTTTGGGTCTTCCTGACTCCCCGTACCCTCGCTGCGAACGGTGTTCTCGGGTGCCTCCTGACCTTCGATCTGGAAACTGGTGGAGCGGCCGGTGCCGCTCATCGGAACGACACGCGCGAGGCTGGCGGACTCGACGCCGGGCAGCGCTTCAACTCGCTCGATAACTTGACGGTAGAATTCCTGGCCTTGCGCTTTTGTGTAGCGCAGCAGATTGATATTGAGCTGGGCATTCAGGACCTTGTCAGCCTCGAAGCCGGGATCAATGTCTTGCGCGTTCTTTAAGCTCCGCAAGAACAATCCCGCGCCTATCAGCAGCACCAGCGACAACGCGACCTGGGCCACCACTAGAAGATTCCGAAGACTCAGGCGCCGGCGACCTTGCGCAACCACGGACACTTCATCCTTGAGCGCCGGCACCAGGTCAGGCCGCGAAGCTTGCAACGCAGGCGCCAGCCCGAAGATGACTCCTGTCGCAAGTGACAACGCGAAGGTAAAGGCGAGCACCCGGCCGTCGAGGTGGTAATCCAGGGTGAAGGAAAAGACTCCGGATGTCGGTGTTGCCGTCTTCAGAAGATCGATTGTCCATAGCGCCAGCAGGAGTCCGACCACTCCGCCTGCCAGCGAAAGCAGCACGCTCTCAGTCAACAACTGGCGCACGAGCCGCGAGCGGCTTGCGCCCAGTGCAAGCCTCACCGCGATCTCTTTTCGCCGCGCCGACGCTCTTGCGAGCAGCAAGTTAGCGACGTTCGCGCAAGCGATGAGTAGAACAATGGCGACTACGGCCAGCAACAGCCCGGCCACTGATATCAGTTGGGTGTAGGCTTGCGGATCAACCTTGCTCAGGGGAAACAACGTGGCGATCGTGTTGCGGTTCTGGTCCGGATAGGCTTGCTCGAGCCCGGCGGCCAGGGTGGTCATCCCCGCCTGGGCTTGCTCGGGTGTGACGCCAGGCTTGAGACGACCGACGATCCTTAACCAGCGCGAGCCACGCCGCCCCAACAAGTCGGGGTTCATGTCACCCGAGAATCCACCTCGCGGAGGACGCACCAAGGCCTGCATCATCATCGGAACATATATGTCGTTAGTCTCGAGAACTTCGGGTCCGTCAAAGCCTGACGGCGCGACCCCAACGATAGTAAAGGCGTGCCCGTTCAAAGCCAGTTGCTGGCCAATAACCTTCGGATCGCTGCCGAATCGCCGCTCCCACAAGCCGTGACTGATCACCGCTACCGGGTGCGTGTTGGGTGTAACGTCTTCTTCGGGCAAAAAGGTTCGGCCCAACGCGGGTCGCACGCCGAGCGCATCGAAAAAATTGCCCGACACGATTGAGCCGGAGAGCAAGTCGGTCTGATCATCAGCCCGGGAGCTCATTGTGATGCTCGAGTAAGTGAGCAGATCGCTGAAGACTTCGTTCTTGTCTCGATAGTCAATGTAGTCCGGGTAGGAGGAAACGCTGTACGGGCTCGACAGGGACCTGCCGGTGTACACGAACATCAATCGATCGGGTTCCGTGACGGGCAGCGGTCTGAGCAACGCGGCATTGACTACGCTGAAGATCGATGTGTTAGCGCCGATGCCAAGTGCCAGCGAAAGCACGGCCACGGCGGCGAATCCCGGACTCGCGCGCAGAACTCGAAAACCGTAACGAAGGTCCTGCCATATGGTTTCCATTAGTCCTCCCAAAATACCGGTTCCGAGTTCAGGGTTCAGGGGTTTCGGGTTTCTGGTTTCGACCTCTGGTTTCGGGTGGTGTCCAGTCTCGTAACTAGAAACTAGAAACCAAAAATTAGAAACGCGAAACCAAAAACTCTGAACCCTGAACCCTGAACCCGGAACTCCGAACCCTGAACCCTGAACTTCTAACCGTAAAAGTTATTTCTCGCTCTTATGCCCGGCTTTGTGCTCGTCGGCGGCTAATTCCAGGAAACGTTTGAAGCGCGGATCGGATCGGAGGTTGTTAAGATCTTCGTCTCCGTGTATGTAACCCCCGATGTCGAAGTCCGCCTTAACAGCCTTATCGAGCCAATCAAACGCCGCATCGCGATGGTTCATCATCGCGTGCGCGCACGCGATGTTGTACATGGAAGTCGGCGGCCGATACCCAAACTGAATTGCGCGCTCGAAAGCCTCAATAGCCTTGGTGTGCTCGCTCGAAAAATGGAGCGCGTAGCCAAGGTTGAACCAGCCGCGGCCATTGTTCGGCTCGTTCCGCAGGAATGATTCATACTTGTGGACCGCAGGCGCCCAACGTTGCTTCGAGTACTGCGAGCGCTCAGATTCTTGTCCGCTGAATTGGGAGAGCGTAAGCAGCCCGCTCAACTCTTGAATGTTCTTGAACCGCGCTTCACCGCGGAGGCTTGCTATATCGGGATCGTGCGTAAGCTTGTCGACTTCGTCGAAGCCCGCATTGATCGACTTCTCGAGCCATTCAAGCCCCAGAGCTCGATCGCCCTTGAGCGAGTAGGTGCACGCAAGATTGTACATGGCAGACGCGCCGCGATAACCGAGATGCTCGACCGCCTGGGCTAATGCGGCCGCAGCCCGGTCAAAATCGCGAAGCCTGAGTAGCCGCGAGCCCACTCGGTACCATTCATAACCATCCTGAGAAGACTCTCTCCTGAGCTGCTCGAAATTGCTGATCGCTTCCTCGAGTCTGGAGACGGTTTTATCCTTGGCGTGATTGTCTGATTTCTTGGTGAACGACACCTTCTGCAGGATCGCCTTGAATCGAGGGTCGGAACGCAACGGATCGAGGTCCGAATCGTCTCTCAAGAGATCGGGCCTGTCGAATCCGACCGCCAGCGACCGCTCGAGCCAGAACAGGGCGTTGTCTTTATCGTTCAGCAAGGAGTACCCGCACGCGACGTTGTACATACACGTCGCCTGGCGATGGCGGAGACTAATCGAACGAGTGAAGGCTTCAATCGCTTCGATGTAATGGTCCGCTTGATGCAGCGCGTAGCCCCGGCTGAACCAATACTCGCCGTCGCGAACCTCTTTCGTGTCGTCCTCATTCTTGGCATTTCTTATGCTGGCGTTGTGAACGGATGCGTCTTTCGACTGATCGGATTTGCGTTGCGCGTTCGACTCGTCAGGCTGCGAGTAAACCGGCAACGATATGCACGAGAGCACGATCAAGAATGCTAACCGCTTCAGATTTGATTTCATTGTTCCAGACCTCCTTGAATTAAGACCCCCAGTCGCGTTGTCACTCATAACGAAGCGCGATCATCGGATCGACCTTCGTCGCCCGCCGCGCCGGAAGATAACAAGCCAGCAGCGCGACGCCAACCAGCAACACTGAAACGCCGGCGAAGGTCAGCGGATCAGTGCCGCTCACGTTGTAGAGCAGACTCTCGAGAAACCTGGTCAGCCCCACCGCGGCGACAACTCCGCACCCTAGCCCTACCGCAACCATCTTCAGACCCTCGCCGATCACCATGCTCAAGATCTGCGCGGGCTTCGCCCCGAGCGCCATTCGCACGCCGATTTCATGCGTGCGCTGCGCGGTCGTGAAGCTGAGCAACCCGTATATGCCGATGCCCGCCAGGACCAGCGCGAGCACCGCGAACGATCCGAGCAGCAACAGATTGAAACGCCGCTGGCTGATCGAGCGATCGACCAGTTGCTCAATCGTCGCAATGCTCGAGAAGGTTTGGTTGCGGTTCACCTCGCGGATTTTTTCCTTCACCGCCGGCAAGAGACTGCCCGGATCATCCGCCGTTCGCACAACGTAGGTCATCCCACCGGCGGGCAATTGCGCATATGGAACGAAGACTTCCGGACGTGGTTCGCTGTCAAACCCATTAGGCCGGACATCGCCGGTCACACCCACGATCTCGGAAGTCAAAGTTCGACCTAGCGATTGAAAAGTGATCTTCTTACCTAACGGGTCTTCCGCCGGCCAATGTCGCAGCGCCATCGCCTGGTTGATCAACACGACCGGGGCCGCGTCCTGTTTGTCGAACTGATTCAACCCGCGGCCACGCAACAGCGGCACTCCGAGCGCGCGCAGATAGTCGGGCGTGATGTCGATCAGATAAGCCGTCGGGTCTTGTCCCGATGGAGAGGCGGGACGGCCTTCGACGCGGATGGTGACCGGCAGTGTCACTTGATTATCGTGAAACGGCAGCGCCGAGGCGGCTCCAACGGACTGAACGCCAGCCAGCGACGTCAGCCGCTCGATCGTTTGCTCGACGAAAACCACGCGCTGTTCCGGCGTGCGGTTTCTTCCGAGCTGCATTTCAAGCGTCAACGCGCGGTCGGTAACAAAGCCCGGATCGACGCGCAGCAACGCAACGAAACTGCGCGCCAGCAACCCCGCGCCGGCCAACAGCACCAACGCCAACGCCACTTCGGAAACGACCAGGACAGAGCGAAAGCGTCGCCGGCCACGCCCGCCGGCCACACCGCGCCCTTCTTCTTTGAGCGTGGACACGAGATCAGTCCGCGAGCTTTCGAGCGCCGGGGCCAGTCCGAAAATCAGCGCGGTCAAGACCGAAACGCCAAACGCGAATACAAGAACAGAGCCGTTGAGGCTGACTTGATTGAGGCGGGGAAGATTGCCGGGACTGAACGCGGCGATAAGATCGATCAGCCATCCCGATAGCAGGACGCCGCCCGCGCCGCCTGCCAACGCGAGCACGACGCTCTCGGCCAGCAACTGACGCAGCAACCGGCCTCGTCCTGCGCCGAGCGCGGCTCGAATCGCAAACTCGCGCGAGCGTTCCGTGGAGCGCGCAAGCAGCAAGTTGGCGACATTGGCGCATGCAATCAACAAGACGAAGCTTACCGCGCCGAACAGGATCAGCAGCGCCGGCCGCACCTGCCCGACGAGCGATTCGCGCAACGGCACCGCGGTCGCGCCGACGTTCCCATTGGTTCGCGGATACTCCTGCGCGAGTTGCGCCCCGACTGCTTGCGCCTCAGCTTGCGCTTGCTCAACCGTGATTTCAGGCTTCAGCCGCCCGACGACTCTGATGTAGCTTCCGCCGCGAATCCGTGCGTCGTTCTCGCGCGGCGGACGCGGCGCCCAGACTTCACGATCCGGCGGATATTGAAACTCCGGCGGCATGATCCCAACCACCATGTGAGGCTGGCCGTTGAGCACCAGTTTCTGCCCCACCAAATCCGGATCGCCGCCGAAGCGCCGCTGCCACAGCCCATAACCGAGCACGACAACCTGGGCCTGACCCGGTTGATATTCTTCGGGCAGGAACGTGCGGCCATACAAGGCGGGCACGCCCAGAATGTCGAAGAACCCCGCGCTCACGACCCACGAGCGAAAGGCCTCCGGCTCACCGCGATCGATCAAGCTGTGGCCGAATGGTTCCGCGGCGGCGATGGCTTCGCAAGCGTTCATGCGTTCACGCCAATCGAGGAAATTGGCTGGTGAAGTTTCTTCGCGTTCGACGCCGCTCTTCAGATTGGTCTGCCACAACGTGACGACGCGCGCCTCATCTCGATAGGGCAACCGCCGCAACAACACACCGTTGACGACGCTAAAGATGGCCGTCGTCGCGCCAATCCCGAGCGCGAGTGTGAGCACGGCCACCGCGGTGAACCCGGGTCTCTTCAGAAGAGCCCGAACGCTAAAACGCACGTCTTGAAAAAAAGCATCCATCGCTTTGTCAGTTCTTGGGTGGCGGACTCTGCCACAGCACATTCACGATCATCCATTTGCCGTTGTACTTGGCGAGATGGAAATAGTCCGTTCCCCAGGCCGCCACCAGCTTTGCGGAAGCCGTTTGATCCTGTACGTCGAATATAGTGATCTCTTTCGGCGCGTCCTTCGGACGCTTGCCGCTCTTGTTCCAGGTCTTTGCGACTTCGACCAATTCGGCATAAGACATCTTGCCAGTTGTGTAACCGTCTTTGCCTTTCTCACGCCAGTAGCCGTGCTTCGACAAATCGGGGTGGACACTGCGTTCTATGCGAGCGGGTTCAACCTGATAGACGCCTTCGACGTAGTCGAGTACGGCTTGCCTTACCATGTCTCGTTCGTCGTTCGATTGTGACAGTGCAGTGGCGACGCCAATAACAAACGTCAGAACTACAGCCAACGGAATTAGTCTCTTCATCTCGATCTCCTTCATTCCAAGGTTCCTCGAATTAGGAAGCTCCATCATCCCTCATCCTCGGTTAGGTTGCCATTTCTGGTTTCTGGTTTTCGGTTTCTGGTTGCAAAAGGGACTCGAAGTCTCAAACACAAAGAACTAGAAACCAGAAACCGTGAACTCTGAACCCTGAACTCTGAACCCTGAACCCTGAACCCTGAACCCTGAACCCTGAACTCTGAACCCTGAACCCCCTGCCTATTCGTAACGAAGCGCGACCATCGGATCGACCTTCGCTGCCCGACGCGCCGGTACGAAGCAAGCCAATAGACCGACGGCGGTCAAACCGACCCCAACCAGCGTGAAGGTGAGCGGATCAGTCGCGCTCACTTCAAACAACAGGCTCGCCATAACGCGAGTCAACATATATGCGCCGGTCAAACCTACTGCCAGGCCGACCGCGGTCATCCTCAATCCTTCTCCCACCACCATCGCCAGCACGTTTCGTGTTGTAGCTCCAAGCGCCACGCGCACGCCAATCTCCTGGGTTCGCTGGGTGACTGAATAAGCCATCACGCCGTAAATCCCAATCGCCGCCAGCAACAACGCGATAGCTGAAAACGTCCCCAGCAACAGGGAAAGAAAACGCGGTCTCACCAGCGAAGCCCCGACGACCTCGCCCATGGTTTGCAGTTGATAAATCGGCACGCTCGGATCCAGATCGCTGACGGCCGAACGGATGCCCGACGCAACTGCCCCCGCCGAAGAGCCTTCGGTTTTCACCACGAAGCTCATGCGGGTGCCGATTCCGAACGCGACCGTTTGAGGCAACAAGAAGTAGAGCTCGGTTCCCGCCGGCTTATCCACGCCCAGGTTCTTTGTGTCTTCGACTATGCCGACTACCGTGAACCAAACCGCCGGAGTGTTGAACGCCGGGTTCACGCGGCGGCCTATTGGGCTGCCTTGCCAAAACCGCCGCGCCATCGCTTGATTGATCACCATGACCTTCTGCGCGCTGTCGTTGCGGTCGGACGCCTCGAAGGTGCGGCCTTCGAGCGTTCGGATGCCCATCGTCTTGAAGTAGTCCTCGTTCACCGTGTTCCAGTAATCGACGTTCTCGGCCGGCCCATCAGGCGTCCCTTGATAATCCTCGATGTCGGTGTCGTTCGCGTTTATCGGCCGCAACGGCGGCAGACCCGTCACCAGAGAAGCCGACTTGACTCCGGGCAGCCCGGCCAACTTTTCCTCTAGCTGGTTGGCAAAACGCATTCGATCCGGACTTTGGTATCGCGAAGCCGGCAGTTGAAGACTGAACGCTGTAACGCTACGCGGCTCAAATCCGACCTCCACCTGCTGAAGCTTCCAGAACGCGCGAATCATAAGGCCGGACCCGACGACCGGAATCACCGCAAGAGCGATCTCTACGACAACCAGAGTCTTTCTTAGGCGGTGACTGCCCCCACCACCCGACGTTCTTTGTCCCGACCCGCGCAGCGTTGTTGCCAGGTCCCGATCGCGCATCTGGAGCAGCGGCGCCATCGCAAAAACTATTATCGAGAGAATCGAGACGCCGAGCGTGAACGCCAGCACCGTCAAGTCGATTCCGATTTCAGCGGTGCGCGGTATGCTGTCAGGCGCGGCGGCCATTATCAGGCCCAGCCCGACTTTGGCGAGGACTATCCCGGCTATTGCCCCGAGCACGACGAGGATCATCCCCTCGGCAAGAAACTGTCTGAGCAATCTGTTTCGGCCGGCTCCAAGCGCGAGACGTATCGAGAACTCACGGCGTCTTGCTTCAGCGCGCGCCAACAAAAGATTCGCGACGTTCACACAAGCGATCAACAGGACAAAAGCCACGGCGCCCAGCAGCATAAGCACCGCCGGGCGCGCCGCGCCCACCACGTCTTCGTGAAGCGGCACCATCAGGATCGGGTGGCCATCGGGACCGGGCAGGTGCTGAGCCCGATTCTGACTCTTCCAACCAGCCATCAGCGAGTCGATCTCGGAGCGCGCCTGTTCTACCCTAACGTCCGGTTTGAGTCTGCCGATGACGTAGAGGAAATGCCCGCCTCGATTGCCGGGATTGGCCGGATCGAACTGAAGAGGCAGCCACACCTCAGCTGGATCGTTGCTGCCGGGAGGAAAAACGAATCCGGGCGGCATAACGCCGGCCACTGTTGTTGGCTGAGAGTTGATTTGAATTTCTTTTCCTACGATGTCGTCCTGGCCACCGAAGGCGCGGCGCCACAATCCGTCGGAGATGAGCGCGGTAAGTGGTCCGCCGTTGCGGTCTTCTTCGGGCGTGAAGTTGCGACCCTTCGTCGGTTGCACTCCCAACGCATCTATCAAACCGCGAGTTACTAGCGCGGCGGTGACTCTGATGGGCTCCTCGGAAGTGGCGATGTTCCTTCCGGCGGTAGTCCACGCGCCGATGCTGTCCCACGATTGCCCTTCGTTCTGAATGTCTAAGAACTCCGGCGCGGACATCCAGAACTTTCTCAGGTTCATGGTCGGGAATTCGGTATAGATTCGCACGAGCTTGCCAGGCTCGTTAAAAGGCAGCGGGCGCAGGAGGACGGCGTTGACGACGCTGAAGATCGCGGTGTTGGCGCCGATGCCAAGAGCCAGAGTGACGACAGCGACTGCGGCGAACCCCGGTTTGTGAATCAGCATTCGCAGTCCGTATCGTAAGTCCTGCACTAGAGTTTGCATCGTTCCTCCCGAAGGGCAGACACGAAATCCCCACGGACCTAATGATCGTAATGCGCTACAGGCGGGCACACGAGCGCACTTTTGCCTAATTACCTGAGGGTACTAACCAACTGGCGTGCCAACGTGGTCGCGGTGGACCTCACGTCTCCGGTTACGCATCAAGAGTAGACAGGGCTGGTCGAGCACGTGAGTAAGTACAGGGTTGATAGAGGTTGTGCAGGATCTTGGCAACCGGATCGCGGCAAGAGTGAGGCAGCGTCGCCCAATGTCCGAAATTGGGAGTTCGCAATTCGAAATGCTGACTGTCCGTCTACAGGAATAGCTTTCCCAGAATCGCGCAGAGTGCTCCACCAATGGTCGCGCCCTGATCGTCGCGTTGAGTCACGCGAAAAGTTTGAGGGCAGACTGCCCTTCTGCGTAGGTTCGCCCAAATTTCCTTAGCGACAGAAGCAACATTTGGCGGTTGACTAATTTGTCACCTGCTGTAGAATCGCACGTATGGTGTTGGGGCCGAGACTCAGGCAAATCAGGATCGAAAGCGGGCTGAGCATAAAGGCGCTCGCGCGCAAGGTCAAAGTAAACCACGCGTATCTCTCGCGTATCGAATCCGGGCAGGTTCAACCGTCTGAGCAGGTGCTGCGCAAGATATCAAAGGCGTTAAAGCACGACGAAGCAGAGCTAATGATTCTTGCCGATCGTATTCCTCCCAAATGGAGATCAGCAATTAGGAAAACGCCAAAGGAAGCTGCTCTATTGATTCGAGAATCTATTGGAGAGTATGGCGGATCGGAAGACGGGAACGGCGCTTTGGGACTAGCCAAACTGGCGACTGCACGCGGCAAATCGAAACGGAAATCGCCGGCCGGAGTCTCCACCAATGAGCTTGTTTTTAGCGCACACAGCGGAACGAATGATGGTTTGTTTCCTCAAATACTTTCGTTGTACGTGATCCCCGGAAGCGTTGTCGCGGATGTGACCTACGGCAAAGGGGTCTTCTGGAAAAACATTCCAGAAGGACTGTACCAGTTGAAAGCCAGCGACCTCACTCAGGGAATAGACTGCCGATCGTTGCCTTATGAAGGTGAGACGATTGACTGCTTAGTTTTGGATCCGCCATATATGCACACCCCTGGTGGGACGGCACATGTGGGCCATCAGAACTACGAAGGCTACTATCGGAACAACACTGCCGAGAATGGGTCCGGCAAGAAGTATCACGAGGCGGTTCTGGATCTCTACTTCAAAGCGGCGGATGAGGCAGGTCGGGTTCTGCGGGAAGAAGGGATTTTTATCGTCAAGTGCGCCGATGAGGTTTGTGCAAATCAACAGCGGTTGACCCACGTGGAGCTGATCAACGAATTTAGGAAGAAAAGTTTCATTGTGGAAGACCTTTTTGTTCTAATGCGGAGCAACCGGCCTGGGGTGAGCAGGATTTTGAAGCAAGTACACGCCAGAAAGAATCACTCCTACTTCCTGGTTTTCCGTAAATCAAATGGAAAGAGCCGCTGGACAGGACCGAAAAAAGCTAACGCCCGGCAGCCAAGTCTGTTACCTCATCAAAAAACTTAGCAAAGGGCACGACCGCCATCGGTGGATCGCCGGTCGCTAATGCTTCGTATTTCTTAGGCACGTCGAAATAATAGAAACGGTGCATCACGGCGATAAATCGATAGTAAAGATTCCATTGCTTCGGCACACAAATCTCCACGACTTCTTTTGAGGTGTGGTCCAGCTTTGTTTCTGCAAGGCACACCAATATACCTTTGAACTTACCAAAACCATGGACGCCGTCGAGAACCCGTTGATGAGCAAACACCTGTATAACTCGCTCTCGGGTTGAGGTCTTTACAGGGACGTGGAACTTGGGTTTAGCCGGTCCGAGATCGTAAATGAAGTCTGTGGGAAGTGTTCTCTTCTCATCTTCGAGTTGGAGGACTTCGACCTGAGTGCGGGGATTGACCCTGAAGGCCCGAGCGAAAAAATGGCCAATCAGACATTCAAAGAAAGTGGCCGGTGTCTTTTGGTCTCCAGTTTTGAGAAGATCAGCCGCGCAGCAATAGGATATGGCAATCGTGTAAAGGAATCGCGTTCGTTCCTGCAATTGAATTGTATCTAGCGTTCCTTGGAGTAGATTGTCTAGTTGACGTTTCGCGGAATCTGCGTCAAATAGGCTTTCGTTGACTGCCCGAGATAGCTTGGGCTTCCTCCCGGCTTTGGCAAAGGAGAAATAGGTCTTTTCGGGCACCTTCGAAATAAGTCGGACGCGTTGACACGAAGAAAGAAAATCAAGAGCCGCAGAGGTAAAGTGCGCGATCATCTCTGCGACTTCGGGCGATTTTGCATCCTTGGCCGTTTGCTTCTTGAGCGTCTTGTAACGAGTAGACAGTGCTTCGAGAATTGGATTCACACGAGGAGCCATAGGCTCGTAATATAACATTGAATAAGCAAGCTAGACATTCTCTTTCGCTGTCCTTCGTTACTTCCGAGCCTGTCCAGAACCCGTCGCCCTTTCGCGCTTCTGCGCCTTTCAATCTTGGTGGTGAGCGCCTCGCTGGCGAGATTGATTGCCTCTCCGATTGCCTCCCGGCTGATGCTGTTTCGATAGGCCGAGACAATCCAGTTCCAGTCTTTGCCTTGACCCGCGTAGTAGAGGACGTCTTTGACGAGGACGCGCGTGCCCTTAAAGGTCAGGTCTCCTCCGCAGATCTCCGGATCGGAAACTATGTAGTCGCCGAACTCCTTCCGTCTCCTGGCTGCCATGATGTTTCTCCCGATTTACTAAGAACCTCGATGAGTCTACCATCGGGCGAGCGAGCCAAACAACGATTCAGATTGCAAACGTATGCGCGGTGTTTGTCACCAGGAATGCTTTCCCAGAATCGTGCGGCGCCCATCCCGGTTGGCAGCGATGTTCAATTCCTGATGCAGTAGAGCGCCTCCTGACTCCGAAGATAAAGGCTGCCTCCGGCGATCGCCGGCGTCGCAATGAACATCTGGTCCGTCAGTGTGTTTACCGCGAGCACCTCATACTTCTCGCCCATTTTGACGACCACCACGTCACCCTCTTCGGTAGCGAGATATAGCTTGCCGTTTGCGCCCACCGGAGAGGCTTTGAAGTTGTAAGACCTGGGCAAGCGCTGCTGTTGGTAGTGCGCCTTGCCGGTGCGTGCATCCAGGCAGCTCAGCATGCCGCTGTCACTAACAAAGTAGAGCTTGCCGTCGTGCAGCACGGGCGAGCCAGTATAGGAATTGCCGCGATTGTTAGTCCAAAGAACCGCGTCCGTCCCGGTAAGGTCGCCCTCTTGACCAAGCCGGATCGCGAGCAAGTTCGGTTCGCGATGTCCGCTCATCACGTAGACGACCCCGGCGTTGATCACCGGCGCCGGGATCACGTTGCTGCCTAGACCGGCGCATTCCCAAATAAGCTTGCCCGTCGCAGGATCATACGAACGCACCTTGGCCGAGGCGCTGACCACCATCTGCTTGCGTCCGTTGTGTGTGACGATCAGCGGCGGTGACCAGGAGCTGCCTTCGTCACGCGGTACCCGCCAGACTTCCTTCCCGGTTTGCTTGTCGAGCGCCAGCAAGTAAGAGCCCTGCTCCTGATCGAACTTCAGATAGAGTAAATTGCCGTCAAGGACCGCGGCTACGCCTTCGCCGAATCCGAGCCGCATGCGCATAGGCTGAAACGCCTTCTCCCAGACGAGCTTGCCGTTGAGGTCATAGCAGTAGATACCGCGCGATCCGAAGAAGGCATACAAGTGCTTGCCGTCGGTCACGGGAGTGTTGGACGCGAAGCTCCCGTATTGGTGATGGTAGCCTTCGTGTGTCGTCGCGACCTTGGCGACGCGCTCCCACAGGACTTTGCCGTTTCGGCGATCGAGGCACATCACGATAAACTTATGCTCGCGCCCGGCGTTAGCGCCGCCTCCGGGACCGCGCCCCTGACGTCGCGGCTGCGGAGTCGCGGCTGCTGTCGCGCCGTCAGTGGGCACGGCAGTCGTGAGAAAAATCTTGTCGCCCCAGATGACTGGCGAAGAATTGCCCCGTCCGGGAATGGCCACGCGCCAGGCAATGTTCTTCGAGTCGCTCCACTCGTGGGGCGCGTCGCCGCGGGCCATTCCGTCGTTGTTGAGCCCGCGCCACTGGGGCCAATCATCTTGCGCCGTGAACAGCGCGAAGCCTAACAACAAAGCCACATGGATCACGTTCACTTTCGGGTTACCTCCCTATGTTTGACCGACCAATAGTTTTTCCCTGCGCTAGTGCGATAGCGTATGCGACTACTCTGCTTTTTATGAGCCTTGCAGAGGCCAGATTATATCCTCAGATCACCTGACCGGGTCAAAGCGGTTTGTTGAAAGGGTGCGCGTCAGGTTTTCGTGCATACCCAACGCGCCAGAGATTGTGTAAGACTCCGGAAATACCCCCAACTTCAGTTGGGGGATGTTTCAGTTCCGCCTACGACGGGGACAATGGCGCGTCCCCCGCTTTCGCTTAACCTTTCATCCATCTCGCGGGCGAGATGGATGAAAGACCAGAGACAGGCCGGAACTTCGACGTAGGTTGAACCTAACCATCCCCCAACTGAAGTTGCGGGTATTTCGCTTTTCACACATTCCATCGAAGTTTCGTTCTCTCGCGTTCTGATTTCGCGAATCGCAATGCTATAATGCGCGTGAGATCCTGGGCTCGCACAAAGGAGCCTCATGAGCACAACGTTGAATCCTGAAATCGCGGCCCTCCGGGAAGAGGTTGCAGGGTACGGCAAGGAACTCGCCGAAATGCGCGGTACTGTCAATCAACTCAATAAGATCGTTAGCGCCTCCGTTCGTCAGTCCATCTGGCAACTGATTGCGCTGCTGGTTAGTCTCTGTGTGACGATCGCCGGCGGATTGGCTTACCAAGGCAGCGTGATGGACAAGCGATTCGAGCAGATCGAAAAGCGCATCGAGCAATCCGACAAGAATATGACCGCGCGCTTCGAGGACCTCGGAAAGAATGTGACCGCGCGGATCGAGCAATCCGAGAAGAACATCACCGCGCGTTTTGAAGATCTCAAACAGGAAGTTCGCGCCCAGCGCAAATGACCTTCACGCAAGAGGCCGCGCATGGCCATTCCAAAACAACGCAGTCACCGGGTATCGTGAAGATCACTTGTGCACTGGATACTTCGGCTTGATCGGCCGCACGGCAGCATTCTTCTTGATCTCCTCAAGCCCGACCTGAATCGCTTTCTCGAGCTGAGGGTCGCGCCCAGCCAACGCGTCTTTGGGAATGATCTCGACTTCGTAGTCCGGAATCACGCCGACGTTCTCGATTCCCCACGATGTGCCGTCAGGATTGTAAGCCGCGCGATTGGGCAGTTGAATGTTTCCGCCGTCAATGAATCTGGGCGTGTAGGCGTAAGGCCCGATTCCGCCCCCGCCGGTTCGCGTGCCCACTATCGGACCGACCTTCGCGAGCTTGTACATGAAAGCGAAAGTCTCCGCCGCCGAGAAGTTCTCCTGATTGACGATCAGCACCTTTGCCGCCGGTCCGGGATTCACCGGCGTTGCGATGTCATCGCCTTCGCGGAACGTGTAGTAGTAAATCGGCCGCCGCTGGAGCCATTCGATCAAATAATCAGGGGTGATGCCGCCGCCGTTGAAGCGCTGGTCTATGATCAGGCCGGGGCGATCGCTGTAGCCCACAAGCCCGCGAATGACATCCATAGTCCCCGAGCCGTAGTCGCCGACAAAGATATAGCCGAGCTTCCCTGCCGATGCTTCTTCGACTCGGCGGCGATTCGCTTCCGCCCAATTGGCGCCTCGCAGGTTGCCTTCATTAGGGATCGGAAACACGGTTAGCGTTCGCGCGCCGTCTTGAGTCGGGTTCGAGCCGACCGTGATCTTAACGGCTTGATTTGCCTTGCCGTCAAAGTACGAATAAATGCTCTTCGACGCGTCAATGTCTTGCCCGTCAACCGCGAGCAAGTACTCTCCCTCGCGCACGCTGACTCCCGGCGCGTCCAGAGGCGCCTGCACGGAGCCGGAAGGGCTGTTGTATTTGGTCGCACGATAGATGCGTTTGAAGCGATAGCGATTGCCGGCGATTTCGTAGTCGGCGCCCAGCAGTCCGATGCGCACGGGCGGCCCCGCCGGTTGAGGCAAGTCGCCGCCCCCGATACCAAGATGGCTCACGGAGACATGGCCGAGCATTCGATTCATCAGCGCGTTCAAATCCGCTCGACGGGTGACGCTTGGCAAGTACTCGGCGTAATGAGCTTCGAGCTCGGTGAGATTCAATCCGTGATGATTCTGGTCGTAGAACCAGTCTCGCATTATGCGCCAGGCTTCGCGGTAAATTTGCTTCCACTCGGCTCGCGGGTCGACCGTAACTTCCATCTTCTTGAGATCGAGCTTTCCTTCCTCAGGTTTAGGCGCAGCGTCGGCGGAGACCAGGAACCAACTGCCTGCCTTTACGAAGAGCAATCGACTTCCGTCGCGCGAAATCTCGAAACCGCCGACGCCTTCGATGAGCTTTTCGAGCCGAGCAGGCTGCGCGAGATCAAATTTGTAAAGCACCTGCGAAGGATTGCCGCCAAGCCCAGGCGAGGCAGGCCATTCGTTGATTTGGACGATTAGCACGCCGGGTTTGCCCGGCGCAAGCGACGAGTAATCACGGGCAGGCGCCGGCAGATCGACTACGCGGCGACCGATGTCTTCGAAGTCGATTCGCACCGTCGAGACCGGCTCGCCCGCTTTCGCTTCCGGGTTGGATTGGGTGTTTGGAAGAACCGGAGACGGCGCATCGTTCTGCAAGACCACTGCGTGCAATCGACGCACGACAAGCGGCCGCGCCAAAATGCCGTTCAGTACGCCCCAGCCGAATTGGCTCGTCCCCGCATTCGGGCTCGATGCGAAATATAGGTACTTGCCATTCGCATCGAAGCAAGGAATCTCAGTGTGCATGCGGCCATCGGTGATCTGGCGGACGCGCCTGGCTCCCACATCGTAGATGAAAACTGTTCGCACGCGATTGCGGAGATGCTTCGAGTAGGTGAGCCAGCGGCTGTCAGGCGACCACGCAGGATACCACTCCTCTTGATACGAATAGGATGAAGTGTCTACCTTCGAGACCGAACCGTTCTCCGTGTCCGCGCACCAGAGCGTAAGGCGCTTGTCGGTGAAAGCAATCTTCTTTGAATCAGGCGACCAGGTAGGCTCGCGATAGAACGTCGGCTTCGGTTCGATCGAAATCTTTTTCACCGGCCCTTCGCCTTCCGCGGGCCGGACGTGCAGTTGATACTCGCCCGATTCATCCGAAAAATACGCAATCGATTTGCCGTCCGGCGAAAGCGCCGGGAATCGCTCGGCGACGGCGGAAGATTTGGTGATGTTTCGCGCATCGCCGGTTGACGGATCCAGGATGAAGACTTCGCCGCGTGCGCCGAAAACGACTCGATCTCCGGTCGCGCTGGGTATCACCCATTCAATCGCTCGCGTTGGATTGACCGCGCGCGGCTTCAACTCCGCGGTGTCGGGATTCACTCGCACGTCAACGACTCGCGTTTGACCGGTAGCAGTGTCGTGAAGATGAATGCGGCCATCGCGCACGAAGACGACGGCGCCGGCGCCAGCGCCGATCCATCGAACGCCGTACTTCTCAAAGTTGGTGAGTTGGCTGCTCTGCTTCGATGAAAGATCGTAAGACACGAGGTTGTAGATTCCCGTGCGGTCTGAAAGGAAGTAAATTCTGTTGGCGGCCCAGGCCGGGAAATCGTCGTTGTAGTTACCCTGCGGCAGTTTTTCAATCTCGCCGTTGAGCGGATTGGCGAGCCAGACTTGCCCCTTGCTGCCGCCGCGATAAAAACGCCAGTCGCCGATCGCCGACGTCGGCGCGTAAGCGATGCGCTTGCCGTCGGGCGAGAATGAGCCGTTGACCGCTTCAGGCAAGAGCGGCAACTCAGTCTGCAACACGCCGCCGAGTCGAATCGTGTACAGGCGCGGGCCTCCGCTGAGGTTCGACATAAACAGAATGCTGGTTCCGTCGGGCGTCCAGCCGTTTGCGTAATCGTTGCGCGGCTGAAAAGTGATCTGACGCGCCTCGCCGCCGGCAGCCGGCATGACGTACAGGTCCCAGTTGCCGCCGATCTGTCTCGAAAAGGCGAGTTGTGAGCCGTCGGGCGAGAATACCGGAAAGCTCTCTTCGCCCGGATGCGTGGTGAGCCGCCGAGTTTCACCGCCGCTTCGTTCTACCGACCACAGGTCTCCGGCGTAGGAGAACACGATGTGAGTTTGGTTGACTGTCAACCGTCCGAACATCGCCGGCGCCGGCGATTGACCCATCGCCATCAACGATCCTGTCATCATCAGTAGGATTGCAATTGGGAGCTTCGTCGCGAACTTCATTGTTAAATTCCCTCCTCGTTCCGTTCCGCGTCGCGCGCCGTTCACGGCGCTGTTTGTCACAGTTCACCATCTGAACTGTAGACCAGACCGGCTGACAATGTCTTGGATTTCCAAAGCCACTTGGATGAGATTAACCCGCGCGGCAAATCGCGCGGTAGGCTGTAGGCGTCATTCCGGTGAACCGCCGGAACATATTGGAGAAGTGGCTCTGATCGTAGAAGCCGGCGGCAAGCGCGACTTCGCTGAGAGGAGCGTCTGTTTCGGCAATCTCGCGGCATGCGAATTCGACGCGCACTCGCCGGATGAAATCGCCTATCGTGCATCGGAAGTGCCTGCGAAACTCGCGAGCTAGATGGACCGGATGAACGCCGGCGCTTGCGGCCAATTCGGCCAGGGGCGGCGTCTCGCAAATTCGAGAAGCAAGCTTTTGCCTCACCTCGTCGAGCCACGCCGGGACTCCTCCGTCAGACTGCTTCGTAGAGCAACGCGCGAGTTCGGCCATCATCTCGAGCGTCAGACCTTCAATCGCAAGTCCCGACCATGAATCGCGACTGCGAAACTCGTTGTGCAAGCGGAGCGCAAGCGAAGCCAGCGGACCTCCATCGGACTGGGCGGGCTCGTCTGGAAGCTGCACGTACTGGCCAACGCGCTTACACCATTCTCCGGTGATCTCGATCCGAAAGATCCGCACGCGTGAGTTGTGAAAAGTAACCGAGTGGCACTCTTCAGGAGGATGAAACACCGTGGTCAGTGCCTTGCACTCGCGAGTCTTCGTCCCAACTCTTTCGGTGTAGCCGCCGCTCAGAACGATCCCCAGATACGCTTGCTGGTGAGCGTGCGAAGACATTCTGAGATTTGCCGGATATGTAGATTCGGAGAGCCTCAACCCGGCTTGCTGCAAGGCGTCGGAGCGAACGCCATAAAACTGGGAAGCCTCAGCCCTCGACGGCATAACGTGTTGCTCCTCGTACTGTGAACTGTCTTGCGATAAATAAGGTTGCCTCTGCATTCGCTGCTCTGAAAGCGACCCTGCCGGTGACCACTACTAGCAGGCGAACGTTGAGGACGATGTTGACAGCTATTAGAACGCGAGCGGGAACGCCGTTGTTCCGCACTTCGTGTGACGAGATGAGAGTTCAGGGTTCAGGGTTCAGGGTTCAGGGTTCAGGGTTTTTGGTTTCTAGTTTCGGGTTTCTGGTTTCTGGTTTCTAGTTTCGGGTTTCGGCCCTCAAGGTCACGCCGCCCGGAAATGAACGCTGAACCCAACTCTGAACCAGAAACCACAAACCAGGAACCAGGAACCCCGAACCCTGAACCCGAAACCACAAACCAGAAACCTATTCGTGGCGTAGCGCAACCATCGGGTCAACTCTCGTCGCCCTTCGAGCCGGAATGTAGCACGCCACAAGCGACACAACTGAAAGCAACGCTGCCAGAACCGCAAAGCTTACCGGATCAGTGGGCGCCACACTGAACAGCAACCCTTTGAGCAACCGCGTGAGCGCGAACGCACCAACCAACCCCATCGACACTCCCGCCAACGTCAGTCGCATGCCGTGCTTCAGCACCCATCCCATGATGTCACGAGTATTCGCTCCAAGCGCCAATCGAATTCCAATCTCGCGGGTTCTCTGGTTTACCGAATAGGCCATCACTCCATAAATGCCGACGCCTGCCAGCAGCAGCGCGACGACGCCGAACGCGGTTACCAACTGCATCGCGAACCGGCGTTGGGCGAGAGACGCTGCGACGACGTCTTCCATGGTTCGCTCGCCGAACACCGGCAGATCCGGATCGACCGCCTGCACCTGTTGCCGAAGCGCTTGCGTGAGGCTTGCCGGATTCACGCTTGTTTTCAGATAGACCGCCATCGAGTAGCCCAGGTTCTGAAGTACCGCCACATAGACGTGAGGCTGTTCCGGCGCATCAAACCCGTCAGTCTTGATATCGCCGACGACCCCGATGACAGAAATCCACGGACCCTTCGAGTCTCTTCTGCCAAACTTGATATGCTTGCCGATAGGATTCTCGTCCGGCCAGAAACGCTTGACCGTCGCCTGATCCACCAGCGCAACTCTCGGCGACTCGCTTTCGTCGCGGTCTGAGAAGAATCGCCCTTCAACGAGGGGCGTTCCAAGAACCGAAAAGTAGTCCGGGCTAACGGCAGAGGTCTGCACCAGCGGAAGAACCGCCTCGTCGGGTTGATCTTCGATCACAAAGGGGGCGTTGTTATGCGGGCCAATCAACGGAACTCCATTACCGCCTCCGACCGCCGCGTATTGCACTCCCGGTAGCGCCGAAGCGCGACGCAGCACCTCTTTGATAAACTGAGCGCGCTTTGCGGGCGGGCGATACGGATCCATCTCGGGGTTGTTTGGCACCGGCAGCCAGATGCGAGCCAACAACACGTTCTGTGGATTGAAGCCTCCATTCACTTCCAGCAATTGCCAGAAGCTCCGCAGTAACAATCCGGCTCCGATCATCAGCACCAGCGACAGCGCGAACTCGGTGACCACCAGCGCCCCGCGAAGCCGATTGCTGCGCGTGCCGGTTCCCGAGCCCAACGTGCCCTCCTTCAACCCCGCTAGAACGTCCGGCCGCGATGCCTGCAATGCCGGAACCAGCCCGAAGAGGACGCCCGTCAGCACCGAGACCGTGAACGTAAACAAAAGCACGCTGCCGTTGAGGCCTACCTCGTGGAGGCGCGGTATCGTGGCGGGTACCAGGCGCAGCAATAGATCAGTCACCCAGCTAACCATCAACAGCGCGACTGCTCCGCCCAGCAGCGCGAGCACCAGGCTTTCGTTGAGAAGCTGCAAGATCAGACGCCGGCGGTTTGCTCCGAGCGCGAGCCGAATAGCCATCTCGCGCTGTCGAGCCAGCGAGCGTGCCAGCATCAGGTTGGCGAGATTAACACAGGCGATCAACAACACGACTCCGACCGCGCCGAGCAACACCAGCAGCGTAGGTCGCACCTCGCCGACGAGATTCTCGCGGGCGGGCAGCAACCGAACGGTCCAACCCGAATCGGCGGGATAGTCGTTGGGAAACTCGTTCGTCAGTTGCCCGACGAAGGCGTCAAGTTGCGCCTGCGCCTGCTGCACAGTGAGGCCCGGCTTCAGTCGCGCTATTGCTCCGGGGAGCATTCGCACGCTGCGTCTGGGAGGGCCGAAGGGATTGGCGGAAAAGCCTGCCGTCCCCCACATATCGACTGCATCGCGGAGCGTTCGCCCGGGATGGCGAAAGCTGGGCGGCATCACTCCGACGATCGTGTAAAGGTCGCTGTCAGCCCGGACCTTTCTCCCCAACACGTTTGGGTCGGCGCCAAACAAGCGCCGCCACAGACCGTCGCTGATAACGACACCCTCGGCAAAACCTTGAGCCTTATCCTCGGGGCCCAGGATGCGGCCGAGTTGCGCGGTCGCGCCTAGTAAAGAAAAGTAGTTGGGACTGACCGCGAGCAGCTCGATGCGCTCGGGTCTGTCGGAGCCGGTCAGATTGGCATCGACCGGCCAGACTGCGGAGATTTCTTCGAACACGCCGGAGCGCTCCTGCAGATCCTGAAGCTCAGGGACCGACATCCCTATATTGGTCACCTGCCGCCCGGTCAAATCATCGGAGACCAGCACGAGCTGTTCGGCGTTCGGGAATGGAAGCGGGCGCAGCAATACAGCATTGACCACGCTGAAGATCGCCGTGTTCGCGCCGATGCCCAGCGCCAGCGTTGCGATTGCGACTGCCGTGAACGCAGGCTGTTTCCAGAGCATTCGAATCGCAAAAACAGAATCACGAATTGCAAAGTTGGTCATCATTACTCGTACCTCAATGCGCCGATCGGATCCACTCTCGTCGCCCGGCGCGCGGGGATGTAGCAAGCCAGCGTCGCCACCCCTCCCAGCAGCAGCGATATGACCGCAAAGGTTGTTGGATCCGTCGCGCCCACCTCGTAGAGCAAACTAGACATCAAGCGAGTAACTGCGAAGGCCGCCGCCAAACCTATCGCTACGCCGCTCATCGCCAGCATCAACCCTTGCCCGACCACCAGCCGCATCACGTCACGCCGCTGCGCTCCCAATGCCATGCGGATGCCGATCTCGTGGGTGCGCTGCGTCACGTAGTAAGACATCACGCCGTAGATGCCAACCGCCGCCAGGATCAACGCCACCGCCGCGAAGATTCCAAGCAGCAACGCGCGGAACCGCGGCTGGGCGACCGAATCGGAGACCACCGATTCCATTGTTCTGACGTTGTAGAGCGGCAGGTCTTTGTCGAGCGTCTGCACTTCACTCTTGATCGCCGACGCGAGTGTTGCCGGATCGCCCGCCGCGCGCACTACCAGATTCATGCCCCCGACAGGATTCTGCGCGTGAGCAACATACATCTCGCGCCATGGTTGGACCGACAGACCGGAGTGACGAATCGCGCCCACCACGCCGACGATCTCGCCTGTCCACGGCTGGCCCGCGTCAATCGTCAAGCGTTTTCCGAGCGGCTGTTCATCGGGAAAAATCTGGCGCGCGAAGGTCTCACTAATGACGATCACGTTGGGCGAACCCTTCACATCACGGTCGGTAAAGTAGCGGCCTTCAATGAGCGGAATGCCCAGCGCGCTGAAGTAATCGGGACTGGCGATGCGCGAATTGGCCCCCAGCCGCTCGCCTGGCGCTGCCGGTGGCCGCCCTTCAACGCTGAACGAGGTATCGCTGTTCTGCCCGCTCATCGGAAGTTGCGAAACCGCTCCCGCGTGCTGCACTCCCGCCAGGACGGCGACTCGAGGCAAGAGCTGTGAGAAGAAGGCGGCTCGTTGTGGCGCTTCCGCATACCTGGTTTGAGTCAGGCCGATCTGCATCGTCAGCACGTTGACCGGTTGAAACCCGGGCTCAATCTGAGACAGCCGCAAGAAACTTTTTAGCATCAACCCCGCGCCGATCAGCAGCACCAGCGCCAACGCGATTTCGGAAACGACGAGTGCGCCGCGCACCCGGCGGCCACGCAGTCCGGTCGAGCCGCGGCTGCCTTCCTTCAATATTTCGGCGAGGCCCGACGGCGAAGCCTGCAGCGCGGGAACCAGGCCAAAGAGGATGCCGGTAACGCAAGAGACAAGGAGAGTGAAGCCGAACACGGGCCCGTCAATGGTGACTTCCCGCAAGCGCGGAATGTTGGACGGGCCAAGCTTGATGAGTAGCTCAACGCCCCACCATGCGATCATAAACCCGAGCAGGCCGCCGCACAGCGCGAGCCCAACGCTTTCGGTCAACATCTGCCGAACCAGCCGCCAGCGGCTCGCGCCAAGGGCCGACCGGATCGCAATCTCTTTCTGCCTGGTTGCCGCGCGAGCCAGCAGCAGGTTCGCGACGTTCGCGCACGCAATCAGCAGCACGAAAGCTACCGCGGCGGTCAGGAGCACCAGCGTCAGGCGCATATCACCGACGATCTGCTCGGGCAGCAAGACGAGTCGCGCGCCATAGTCGGTGTTGGAGTCAGGATACTGCTGTTCCAGGCGGACGGTAATGGCGTTGATCTCCGCTTGCGCCTGCTCGCGGCTCACTCCAGGTTTGAGGCGGGCAATCGGGCGCAGGAAATGGAAGCGGCGCACCGACGTTGGCGGAATACCGAAAGTGATCGGCGTCCACAACTCGACATCATCACGTGGAAACTGAAACCCTGACGGCATGATCCCCACCACCGTGAAGCTGCCGCCGTTGAGTGAAATGGTCTTACCCACCAGGTCAGGATCGCCGCCGAACCGCCGCTGCCATAGACCATAACCCATCACCGCAACTTTGCCGCGTCCGTCCTGTTCTTCCTCGCTCACAAAAGCGCGGCCATGGATGGGCGCTACGCCAACCGTCTCGAAAAACTCCGCGGAGACGCGCACGCCGTTGACGCGCTCCGGTTCACCCGAGCCTGCCAGATTGAAGGGAGCGTTCTGAAACGCCGTGATGCGCTCGAAGACTTGATTCTGTTCGCGGAAGTCGAGGAAGTCCGGCGGCGAGACGCTGCCTCGCCCATTGCCTGGCTGCTGGATGCTATCGCCCCAAATCCAGACCAGGCGGTCAGGATCCTTGAGCGGCAGCGGGCGCAACAGCACGGCGTTGACCACGCTGAAGACCGCCGTGTTCGCGCCGATGCCCAAAGCGAGCGCAAGCACCGCGACCGCAGTGAAGCCGGGACGCTTGAGCAACATCCGAAAGCCATAACGCAAATCTTGCAACAGGTTTTCCAAGACTCACCTCCATAGCGGCTGGGACTCGTCAGTCCGGAGCCAGGCCAGAAAAACTGGTGTCGTTACGGAATGGTTCCTGCCTTAAGCCAATCTGCGTGCCAGAAAGTGCAGGCGAAGAAGTTGTCGTATTGCGACGTTTAGTGGACTGAGTTCACCGCGAGCGGCGCGGTTGTGTTCACCTTTGTAACGGGATTTTCCCAGAAACGAGAATGCTAGGCGATTCCGAGCGCGGTCTGAGTCGGACATTTGAGACAATCCCAACGGGATTGCATCTCGCAGCCCAAGGTTGTCGTACTCGGCTACCTTGGGACACGATATCGCGACTACCTCAACCCCGACGGGGTTGTGGCTGGAACGATTCGAATGATGAACCACCAAAAGTGACGGCGTAAGGTAACGGCTACCGTGGGCCGCAACCCCGTCGGGGTTGCCACCAACCACCGACTCCGCGTTGGCGCGGCACAATCACCCAGGGTAGCCGAGTACGGCAACCCTGGGTTGAGAGATGCAACCCCCTTGGGGTTGGGATCCCGGCCCGAGCCGGTGTGGGTATAACGCACTCTTGGGAGAGAATCTGAAGAATGTGGGTCGATGAGAGCGGGACTCTCTATCGCTCTCCTTCGTCACGAACTCCTTCCGATCTTTTCCATCAAGTACCAGGACATGTAGCCCGCATACTTCTCCTGCAAATCCTTTCTTCGCCAATCCTGACCGGTGATCACTTTGCGGCAGGTCTCAGCGCCGCACTTACATTCCATCTCGTAAGTGTCATCGTCGGTCGTCGCCCAATCGTGAGTCAGCTCTTCACCGGCTTGTATGTCGCGCAAGGCGACAAAAACAATCTGCCCTTGAACGCCAATGTTCGGCTCGCATGAGTGATTGCTGAAGATCATGCTGCCTTCTCTTTCGGCCTCAGTCAGAGGACCTATGAAGAAGTCTTCAGCGATTTGAATCTCGGCAGGGCCAAGCGTCTTGGTCACCTCTTGAAGAGTGCGGCGGTTGAAGATGGAGCCGCCCTTGATACAAACGATTTCTCCTTTTTCGATTGGCTCTGCCGCGAAGAGCCCTCTTCCTTGAATAGAGCTTTCTTTCACGACTGCTTTTGGAGAAATGTAAGACAAGTTGGGCATACGGCGCTCGCGCGGTTCAGGGTTCAGGGTTCCGGGTTCAGAGTTCAGAGTTCAGGGTTCAGAGTTCAGGGTTCACAGTTCAGGGTTCCTGTGGATAAAGGTTCCTAACCCTGAACCACGAACCCGGAACCCTGAACTCGGAACCCCTGAACCGGTCCCTAACCCGGAACCCTGAACTCGGAACCCTGAACCGGTCCCTAACCCTGAACCACGAACCCTGAACCCTGAACCTCAATCCCTATTCATACCTCAACGCTACCATCGGATCAACTTTAGCCGCTCGCCGCGCGGGTATGAAACAAGCGCCCAGAGCCACTCCTGTCAGAAGCACCGAAACTGCCGCAAAAGTTATCGGATCGGTCGCGGTAACCCCAAACAGGAGGCTCGACATCAACCGTGTCATCGCCACTGCCGCGACGAGCCCGACTCCAACACCGATCGCGGCAAGTACAATTCCCTGCCCTACGACCAGCTTCATCACGTCTTGTCGCTGCGCGCCCAGCGCCATTCGAAGCCCGATCTCACGCGTGCGCTGCGTCACCGCATAAGACATCACGCCGTAGATTCCAACCGTCGCCAGGATCAAAGCCACCACCGCGAACACGCCGAACAGCGCGGTGTACAGTCGCGGCTGCCAGACTGATCTCGCTACGACCTCGGCCATTGGCATTACGCGAATCAAAGGCAGATCGGGATCGAGTTCCTTCACTTGAGCACGCACCGCGGCGATCAGGGTCTCCGGCCGGCCCGAGGTCCTGATAGCTAGACTGGAGCCGCCGACCGGCATCTGAGCAAAAGACAAGTAGACAGATTCTCGCGTTGATGCGTCCAGCCGTTGGTGCTTCACTTCGCCGACGACGCCGACGATCGTATGCCAGGGCTCGTTGTCCTCGGGCGGTCCAAAGCGGATTCGCTTGCCAATCGGATCTTCGCCGGGCCAGTACTCGCGCGCGAGCCGCTCGTCGACGATCGTGACCTTCGGTGCTTCGCGGGCATCCCGCTCGTCGAAGTCTCTTCCCTTCAAGATCGTGATTCCCATCGCGCTAAAATAGCTTGAGCTGATCACGCAGTGGTTGATGGCCGGCGCTTCGCCAACCGGCAACAGCGGACGCCCTTCGACGGTCAGGCTTCGACCCCAGTTGTTGCCGCCGAGAGGCAAACCCGTAGTTGTTCCCGCGCTCTGAACACCTGGAACCGCTCTCACGCGGTCGAGCAACTGACTGAAAAATGCGAGACGCTTTTCCGGCCCGCGATACTTGGCGCCCGGCAACGCGATGTACATCGAGAGCACGCCTTCGGGCTTAAAGCCGGCGTTCACACTCTGCAAGCTTACGAAGCTGCGCATCATCAACCCCGCGCCGACCAACAACACCAGCGAGAGCGCAATCTCGGCGACTACAAGCACGCTTCGCAGACGATGACGTCGCCCGCCCGCCCCGCTTCGGCCGCCTTCTTTGAGTGTCTCATGCAAGTCGGGATTCGACGCTTCGAGCGCCGGAACCGTGCCGAACACAAAGCCCGTCAGCAGCGAGCACGCGGCGGTAAAGCCAAGCACTCGACCGTCGAGGTCGAACTTCATCCAGAACGGAATGTCTATCGGAATCGCCGCGAGCAACAGTTCCATACCCCACAGCGCCAGCATCAACCCGAGCGCTCCGCTTATCAGACCGAGCAGCAAACTCTCGGTGAGCAGTTGTCGAAAGATTCGTCTGCGATTCGCTCCGAGCGCCGCTCGAATCGCGATCTCTTTCTGTCGAGCCGTCGCTCGAGCGAGCAACAGGTTCGCGACATTCACACAAGCGATCAGCAACACGAACGCGACTACTCCCAGCAGAATCAAAAGCGCTTTCTTGTAGTCACCGACCAACCCCGCGCGCAAACTCGTGAGGCTCACGCTGAGGTCTTCGTTAGTGATGGGATTCTGCTGCTCGATGTTCGACGCGATGGTGATCATCTCGGCTTGCGCTTGCTCGATAGAGACTCCGGGCTTCAAGCGCGCGATCGCCAGCAAGCCGTGATCGTTGCGAGTCCAGATCTTGGTGTTGAGCGCCAGCGGGCCCCACGCTTCCGCGACCTCAGGAAACTGAAAGCCTTTCGGCATAACTCCGATCACCGTGCGCGAGCGATTATTGAGCAACACGGTCTGACCGACGACATTCGGATCGGACCCGAAGCGCCGCTGCCACAGAGCGTGACTCAGGATGACTACCTGATCGTGATCGGGCTGATCTTCATCGGCGGTGAAGGTGCGGCCGAGGATGGGAGCTACACCTAAGACTTCGAAGAGCCCTTGAGTGACGAACGCGGCTTTTAGTAGTTCGGGCTCGCCGCCGCCGCCCCCGCCTGCAATGATGAACCCGTCTGCCTGGTAGCAGGCGATGTCTTCGAAGGAGTGGTTCTGCTCGCGCCAATCGACAAAGTTCGGGAACGAGACGTTCATCGAAGGGCTTCCTCGCTTGAAGGCGGTCTCGTCGACCAGCACCAGCCGCTCGGGTTCTTGATAAGGAAGCGGCCTGAGCATTATTCCGTTCACAAAGCTGAATATGGTGCTGATCGCCCCGATGCCGAGCGCCAGCGAAAGCACGGCGACTGAGGTTAAGCCAGGACTCTTCCTGAGCATGCGTGCGCCGTACCTGGTGTCTTGTAGAAGATCACGAATCATAGCTTCCTCATTCCTCTCTTATTCGCAATTCGAGATGCGAAATTCGGAATCCGAAATCGCCTCCGGCCCTTAGCCTTTGCCCTGCTCCCTTTGCCCTGCTCCCTTTGCCCTGCGCCCTTGGCTCTTCGCCCTGCGTACCAATCGTCGTGCCACGTCGGGGCTGCTCGCAGGGTGTTGAAGAGCTGAGGCTTAGTCTCCGCTCTAGTGTCCGGCCCTCTGTCTCTTGGTCGCTTTCGGGACTTAAAATTCCCACTACTGCGAACACGCGTGTGGACCTGTCACGTTCCAAGCTCTGAGTGCTCACTGTCGTCCTTCCAGATTCCCGCTCGTTGATTACATCGGCACTCCGACGTAAGATTCTGGGCGGGCCGACAGGTTCGGCTCCGGGGCTGACGCTGGAAATGTTGGGGCGGAGTAGCGCGCCGATGAATGCTCGACGTGCCAACAAGCCATGGCCAACTATTAACTGAGTCAGTCAGCCGCGAACAGCCTGCGGACTGGATCAAAAAATGGAAGCTGAAAGACAAGTTATGCAAACACAATCAATCGAACCGCATCGCGTCACTAAGCCGATTCAGCTGTTGGCAACGTGGTTTGCTGGCTTGCTACTCGTTGACGGTTCTTTCCTCACTGCCGCTCACTTGCTCACTAACCCTAGCTGGCTCTCTCCGCTGCTAGTGATCGCGGCCGTCGTCAATGTGCCCCTGTTTCTTGTCTCGATTTTCGTCCTACAAACAAAGTTCAGACCGGAAATGTTGGAAGACCGGTACTACTCAAAGCACCTAGATCGAGGGGGTATAGAGGAAAGCCAGCTGAAGGTTATTGATGGCTTGAAGGAAGAGTTGAAGACTAAAGCGAGTGAACTGGATGCAGTACAACGTAGCATCGAATCTGAAAGCGAGCGTGAGCGACCAAACGTAAGCACGACGTTTCTCGATCAACTGGACCAGCAACGCTCGGAACTTGAGAGACAGATTGGTAGTCTGAACGAGCATTTACAGCAAGTACAAAGCGCCCAAGAAGAATTGAAGGATCGGGGAGCCTTATTACCTTCAATCGCTTATGTAAGAGAACTCAATGTTGTGGACAAGAAGGGAAGAGTTCGGGCGCAGCTAACAACGTTGATCGACGACTCTCCGAACCTTTTCATCTATCGTGAGGATGGATATGAACCGGGCAAGGATTTAGATTTCGCCATAGCGTTGGGGTTGGATGACAACGATGGCGAAGCCGCTCTTGATTTACGAAGCAAATTGCGCGGGGCGGGATTGCGCTTAGATACGGATGACACGGGCCACTGCGGAATAAGCCTAATGGGAGACAAACGGGAGGGGAGCATAAATCTCAGCACGTCCCAGAGTGAGTCGAACATCAGTGTTGGCGGCAAGAGTCTGGACACACAGATAATACTCAGGGCACGGGCTAATGGTACAACTTGGCTAACTACCATTGAAGATGGAAAACAGACATGGAGTTCGTCGTAGACGAGATTGTAGAGGCATCAAGGGTAGGGTTGCAGATTGCAATTGGCACGGAATCGCCGAACGGCAGGCCCGGCCTTGCTTCCGAGTTGACGCCGTACGCATATCGCTTCGCTCAGCGTCTTGAGCAACTATCGGATGTAATCGGATATGTCTAATCCCGGCTTCATCTACTTGCTTATGAATCCTTCGATGGAAGGCTTAGTCAAGATTGGCAAGACAACGCGCGATCCCAAAGAACGAGCTAAGGAATTATCAGCAACAACCGGAATTCCGACGCCGTTCGTTCTCGTCTTTGACGCTTACTTCGACGATCACTCACGTGCCGAAGAGTACATACATGCGCTCCTGCAACAGCGGGGCTATAGAATCTCCATGAACAGGGAGTTCTTCAGTATTCCGGTGAACGAAGCGATCAAAGCCATTCTGGACACGCAGAAGATGTTTGAGAATCAAGACGGGCTCCCCCTCGGCAAGCAAGCGGACCCACATAACTTTTCGGACTTAACGGATTTTCACAAGAACAATGCTGAGCCTTGGCTTGATGTCTTCGGAATGGCCGAAGATGCACATTACGGCTTGCGCGATACGCTCGAAGATGTTGATGAGGCTCTACGGCTATACCTGCACGCCAACAGGTTGGGGGCTCCTAAGGCTTGCCTGAGAATTGGTCAAATCTACAAGGATAACGAAAGGCTCCAAAACCCCAATCAGGCACTTGTTTATTTCAAGGAGGGCGTGAAGAGGGGCTTGGGCGAGTGCTACGCCGAAATGGCCTCAATCTTTTTTGACGGCAATGAACTCGACAACTTCCGAAAGTGCTGGGCAATGTATTTTGAAAGCGATAGCTTCAGTGGTTGTACGCACGATAGAGCACTCTACGCATACACGTATCTCTTCCAGACGAAGCATCATCGTCTTCCGCTTGATCATCGGACGGAGCTCTTTCGGCTGAGAGATGAAATACTCAAAATAGAAGAGGAATCGCTAGACCGCGCTGGGAAGAAACACAGAGGCGCTCATGACGGTGACCTTCGTTTTATCCGATACACTCTATTTCCAGAAATCCAAAGAGAGATCGGTAAGGGACCAGTGATATCGCTTGATAGAGAGAGGGGTAGCGGGCTTATAGAGAATGCTGACGGAAAGGAGCTTTTTGTTTTCTGGTTGTCTGACGTGATAGATGAACCGTTGCTCTTACGGGCGGGACAGAGGGTTGAGTTTGAAATCGCGGACGGTCGAGATGGCCGCTGGGCTTGTAATGTAATCCTCGCGGTGGAAAGCCCGAAGCCGCTCTAGGCGAGGACGTGCTGGTTCTGTCGGGCTTCCACCGGACAGGTCGAACAGATCAATTCCAAGAAGGGCGTGGTCGATGTTGGGAATGCGATATTCGGTCGGTCGAACTGACCTTTCTTGACGTTGAGAAGCTGACCCTCTCGGACGAGGGGTATCAGCCTCTAGGCACCGGGTGTCACTGGAGATGGTTGACTAGGAACTTGAAAGGGAAGCGCAACGGCTTCCGGAGTTTTTCAGGGAACGGCTGGTGGTGATGGACAAAGACAAAGCTAGGGCAAGGATTGGCCGTCTTCTAGCGGTCAATGGTTTCACGGTTGAATATATTTCAGAAGAGGAGTGGCCAACTGCTGACCTGAAGGTGTCGGAGAACGTCTATACATATTTCATCGAAATCAAGGCCAAAGGTGATGACGAGGAGAAACTTCACAGAGAGAGGCAAGAGTTACTCAAAAAGAAAGTAGTGAATCCTCCTCCAGAAAGTATCCGTAGAAGAAATCGCCTATCCGGGATAATAAGATACGGAGCGGAACAACTTCGAGATTACCCGTCTAGCGACAGATCTTTCAAACTTATGTGGGTCCAGTGTGCCGGCAATGACCCTGTTGGACAAATGGAGCGAGTGCGTGCAACGCTTTACGGAATAGTCTATCTGGGGCGTCGAGGTCATGATGAACTCCGACTTTGCTATTACTTCGACTTCAACGAATTCTTCTATCTACAAAATGAACTCGACGCTGTAATAGTAGAGTCCGACAAGGATGCGCAACTCTGCATTAACAGCTTCTCTCCACGAAGACATTCGCTGAGGCAATCAGGACTGTACCGGTGGTTAGAAGATGGTATCTGCGATCCAGAGATCATTGAGCAAGCAGGCCATGCGTACAGTGCACACGATTGCAACCTCAGCAGGCACGATGTGCAGGCAATCTTAGATTTTGTGCGTAGCAAATATGACGCACCAAGCCTTATGCTTATGCATATGATGCGGCACTCGGGGACAATCCTAGTGCCGACGTCGGGTTCTGATTCCAATCGGAATGATGAATAACGCTTGTCAGATGATCGTTGCACGCGATCTCGGGAACGCACTGACTCGTCCTCACTGGAGGTCGAGGGTGAGCCGGTTCTTGCGATTCTGCGGTTCGGCGCCGTCAATGTCACCAAGTGAATAGCTCTCGTTGTCCAAACAGCTTCGTGTCTCGTGCTCGCGGGAGAGCGGTCAAGATGAAATCGGCAGTCACGTTTGCCAGCTCTTTCGGCTCCAACTTGTGAGGCCCGCCGCCGTAGACTCTTCCTTCTCCCAGCAACGACTCAGTAATCGATGACAGAGCTTTCCAAATGGCTCGGTACAGTTCCTGGTCAACTTCAGGCGTGGCATTGTAGCGGGAGAACCGGCCCGGCTGGTTTGGAGACCCTCTTGTGCCGACTGTCTACTTCCTGGCTTCTTGATGCAAGCGTTCTTCGATCCATTTTCTGACCATCGTTTGATAGCCCCGCTCACCCTCCGACTCAGCAATAACTTTCAAAGTCTCAACCATCTCACCGGGCAAACGTATCGAGCCGGCAACGTGTTTTTTCCCCTTGGACATTTGCTCATCAAATTCATCAGGGTTGGTTTGATGGTATTCAAGTTCTATTTTTTCTTGCTCTGCTTTGGACAACTTGCCGAATCGCTTTTTCATTTCTTTCTCTTCTTCTTACGTTTCAAATTGCGTTTCAAATCCCAACCGGTGAAGACGCGGGCTAGCCCGTTCCCTCCATCCTGGAAGACCAGACGCAACCGTCGCCCGCGATCAGTTTGGCCATCCAAAATGTAGACATCATCAAACCGGCGCTCATTCCGGCAGAATTCATAATCGTGGAAGAAACATTCCTCCGCTTCATCGGGCTCGATTCCGTGATCGCGCAAATGCTGAACGTTTCCATTCTTCTTGTTCTCATCATCCCAGTCAAACTTGTCTCAACCATATGCAGGCACTGGCTAATAGCAATCCACTTAGCCGCGCGGTAAAGATTCTGTGCTTGCTGCATTCTCTTGGAGGCAGGCCGTCGGCTGAGGCTGGAAAAGTATCTGGCAGCGACGGGACAAGATCGCGTATATTGATGCTAAACCGTGGTAGCGCCTTTGGAGGCTAATATGACCAGGACACTTGAAGCGACATTCGACGGCGAAGCCTTGATTCTGGATGAACCGCTTGATCTAAAGCCTAATACGCGCGTTCGCGTGACTATCGAAACGAGCGGTGCGCCCCACATGTCTGGCAAAGCCTCCCTGGGCAGCTTGCGTGAGTTGTTTGGCTCGGTCGATTTGGGATATCCAACCGGCGCCGATAACGACGCCATTGATGCTGACCTGGCTCGCGACTACGCCTCAACCCATGAGGAAACCCGCTGATGTTTCTTGATACTTCTGGTTTGCTTTGCCTGATCCACGTCCGCGAGCCGCTACATGAGAACGCCGTCTCAAGCTACGACGCCGCAACGACGCCACGGCTAACGCACAGCTATGTTTTGGATGAGTTCATCGCGCTGGCGCAGTCGCGCAAGTTGTGGCGCGGAGCTGCGTTGGACTTCAGCGAAAGACTGACTGACGACGCCGATATCGAAACCGTGTCGGTGGATGAAACGCAGCATCGCGAGGCGTTGGAGTTGCTACGCGCGAGACCGGATAAGGCGTACAGTCTCTGCGATGCGGTCAGCTTTGGACTTATGCGGGAACGCGGCATAACCGACGCTCTCACCACTGACCGCCACTTCGAACAAGAAGGTTTTGTTCGTTTGCTCATTCCTTAACTCACAGGGAACCCGTCAGAGTTACGGTTCAGCGGTAGAGGGTTGACGCAACTTAGATTTCATCGCCGGGTTGCGGAGGAACATCTGGCACGCGCGCGAGAATGTCGTCTACCTTTTGCCAGTCTACCCGCTTGGCGCGTGACGCGCTTCTCACGTGCTCGAGGGAGAGCGTTCAAGATTAATTCGGCAGTCACGTTCGCCAGCTCTTTCGGCTCCGGCTTGTGAAGCCCGCCGCCGTAAACTCTTCCTTCTCCCACCAACGACTCAGTAATCGATGACAGAGCTTTTCTAAATGGCTCGGTACAGTTCCCAGTCAACTTCAGGCGCGATATTGTAGCGGGAGAACCGGCCGGCTGGCCTGGAGACCCTCTTGTGCCGCCTGTCTACTTCCTGGCTTCTTGATGCAAGCGTTCTTCGATCCATTTTCTGACCATCGTTTGATAGCCCCGCTCACCCTCCGACTCAGCAATAACTTTCAAAGTCTCAACCATCTCACCGGGCAAACGTATCGAGCCGGCAACGTGTTTTTTCCCCTTGGACATTTGCTCATCAAATTCATCAGGGTTGGTTTGATGGTATTCAAGTTCTATTTTTTCTTGCTCTGCTTTGGACAACTTGCCGAATCGCTTTTTCATTTCTTTCTCTTCTTCTTACCTTTCAAATTACGTTTCAAATCCCAACCGGTGAAGACGCGGGCAAGCCGGTTCCCTCTATCCTGGAAGGCCAGACGCAACCGTCTCCCGCGATCAGTTTGGCCATCCAAAATGTAGACATCATCAAACCGGCGCTCATCCCATGGTGCACAGACACGGCGCGGGCGGCCGACGCTCTTGCGAATACCAAGGCTCGCGGTGGTGACAAAGATAGCCTTCGTGCACACGCTGATCGACCTCACCGGGTAGCCACGGGGTAATCTTACCTTGCCCTACAATCGTGGTACACTTTGGCTCGAAGGACTGATGATGAGACTGGATTTTGAATGGGATGACGAAAGGCTAAAGAGAACAAGCGCAAACACAAGGTCGATTTCGAAGAAGCCATCACCGTCTTTAGTGATCCCTTCTCACTCACTATCGAAGACCCCGATCATTCAATTGAGGAACCGCGCTATATCGACTTGGGCCGTTCTGAGAGCGGGCGGGTTTTGGTCGTGAGCTACACTGAAAGCGGTGCGAAGATACGCATCATCAGTTGCCGTCGAGCATCGCGCAGCGAAGGGAGACGATATGAAGAAGGCACCGCGTAGTACGGCCCGGAACGACAAAGATACCTTGCGTCGCGAATATGACTTCTCTGGCGGCGTGCGTGGCAAGCACTATCGGGCGATGCAGAGTGGCTATACGATTACGGTTCATCACCGTGACGGCTCGACAGTGATCAAAGAGGTGAAGCCCAAAGAAGGCGCGGTGACTTTGGCGCCGGATGTTCGCGAGTACTTCCCCGACTCTGAGTCTGTAAACGCGGCTTTGCGTTCGTTGATTGGCCTCATACCTAAAAAGCGCGGAACGGTAGCGAAGAGAACACCGGATGACCAGAGAAGAAGCCCTTCTCAGTAAACCGGTAACCGTACAAGCCACTACTCGTCAGCAGATTACGTTTAGGTTGCGAACTGCGAGGTTCATTCATGAATAAGACCCTCATCAGATACTAGGATAAAGGTCAGCGGGTCTCGCGCAGTGATTCCGTAAAGGTAACTCGACAGCACGCGAGTCAACGCGAGAGACCCCGCCAACCCGGGTTCAGGGTTCAGGGTTCAGGGTTCAGGGTTCCGAGTTCAGGGTTTCTGGTTTCTCGTTTCGGGTTTCTCATTTCTGGCGCCGCCTGTCTGATTCTTGGTCACGAGACTGGAACCAGCAAACAAAAACGAGAAGCTGGAACCAGCAACTAGAAACCAGAAACCCGGAACCCTGAACCCTGAACTCCGAACCCGGAACCCTGAACCCTATTCACATCTCAACGCAACCATCGGGTCCACTTTCGTCGCGCGGCGCGCGGGAATGTAGCTGGCCAACAAGGCCACGCCTCCAAGCACCAACGAGACGACAACAAACGTCCCCGGATCAGTCGGACTCACGCCAAACAGCAACCCCGAGATAACCCGGGTCAACGCGACAGCTCCGGCTAATCCGATCCCTACACCCAACAGCGTAAGAACCATGCCTTGACCAACGACCAGCCTCACGATATCCCGGCGCTGCGCGCCTAACGCGACGCGAACGCCGATTTCATGCGTGCGCTGAGTCACGGAATAGTTGATGACGCCAAAAACTCCTACCACTGCGAGGACCAGCGCAAGCGCTCCAAAAATACTGAGCAACAGCATATTGAAACGCTGGGCGCCAACCGAGTCGGAAAAGATCTGATCCATCGTTGTGATAGCAACCGGTTGATCCTTGTCGATGGCCATCACTTGCTCACGCACAACCGCAGCCAGCTTCAATGGGTCACTCGAGGTTCGGACCATAACCGCCATGGAAGGGTCCGGCTCTTGAAGGTCGGACAGGTACATCTCCGGGTTGGGCCTCGTGTTCAGACCCATGTGACGGATGTCTCCAACTACGCCAACAATCGTCAGCCACGGACTCGCGATGATGCGTATTCGTTTGCCAAGCGGCTCCTCATTCGGGAAGAACATGCGGGCCATCGTTTCGTTGATGATAATTGCAGGAGCCGGCTGCGACTCGTTGTAGTGTTCGGGATAAGGCTGCTGCTCAAACCAGCGCATTACCGGTAGCGCAATCCGGGCGTCCGCTTCAGCGAAGTATCTCCCTTTGTGAAGCGGAACTCTCATCGTCCGGAAGTAGTCGGAGCTTACGCTGCGCATGGCGGCATTCGGTTCCTGACCGGGGGGCGGCGCGGGATGACCGTCTATCGAGAAGGGCCCCCAGTTATCACCAGGACTCAGTGGAGTCTGAGTCGTTGCCCCGACCGATTCTACGCCGGGCAAAGCTCGGATCCGGTCTTTGAGCTCTTCATAGAACCTCATCTGTTGCTGCGGCGTGGTGTATCTCGGACCTGGTAAGGATAGGTCCAGCCTCAGAACATTGTGCGGGTCGAAGCCCGGATCGATACTGACCGGTCGTACAAAGCTCTTGAGCATCAGACCGCCGCCGGCCAATAACACGAGGGCAAGCGCTACCTCGAGAACCACGAGCAGACTCCCGATCCTTCGCCGGCTCACGCCGGCCGATGCCCTTGTTCCTTCATTCAACGACTGGCTCAAGTTGAGCTTGGAGCCTCGCAGCGCGGGCATCAGCCCGGTGATGATTCCGGTCAATAGTGAGAAGCCAACGGTTGCCGCCAGCACCTGGCCGTCAATTCTTATCTGCTCGATGCGGGGAATATTGATCGCCCTGATTCCTGGCAGCAGATCGATGATCCACATCGCCATTAGCACGCCAACTCCTCCACCCATCGCCGCCAGCAGACAACTTTCGGTCAACATCTGACGAACCAGTCGCAGTCGTCCTGCGCCCAGAGCGATTCTGATGGCAATTTCTTTCTGACGGGCCGCGGCTCGCGTGAGCAGAAGGTTGGCGACATTCGCACACGCGATCAGCAATACAAATCCAACGGCGCCAAACAACACCAACAACGCAGGACGAACATTGCCTACAATGTCTTCGCGCAGGGAATCGACCTTCACGCCATGCCCGATATTGCTATTCGGATATTGATGTTCGAGCTGCTCGGCGACATGAGCCAACTCCGCCTGCGCTTGCTCCACGGTCACGCCTGGTTTGAGCCGAGCTATCACATTGTTGTTGTGCCTGCCCACTTTTTGAACTTCCCCGGGCAAGTCGATGGGAAGCCAGACGTCCGGATCCGTATTCAGCCAGACCCCCACGCACTGCCGCTGCATGACCCCGATCACCATATACTTCTGATCGCTCAAGGTTATTGTCTTGCCGACGATGTCCGGGTCCGAGCCGAAGCGCCGCTTCCATAGGTGCGCGTTCAGCACAACGATGGGATTGGTGCGCGCCTGATCCTCTTCGGGCGAGAAGGTGCGGCCCAGAAGAGGCTCCACGCGCAGCACTGAAAAGAAATCAGCCGAAACCCTCGCGGCGGAAATCGCCGCCGGGTCACCCGCACCCGTCAGCGTGAAGCCGTCACCCGTAAGGATGCCATCTGCTCGAAGCTGCCGGCTTGTTCTCTCCAGCCAACGAACTCGTGTCCCGAGATTGGAAGGTTCGAGTCGTTGGAGGAAGCCCGTCTCTCCCATATCATCACGAGCCGGTCAGGCTCTTCGAAGGGCAACGGTCTCAGCAGGACCGTGTTGATCAAACTGAAGATGGAACTGTTGGCTCCAATTCCCAAAGCGAGCGTGAGAACCGCTACGACAGTGAAGCCGGGACTCTTGGCCAGCGTCCGCCAGCCGTATCGCAGATCTTGCAAGAACCCATTCATCAGGGTCACCTCCAGATTACGAGGATCGAGGATAGAAGATAGAGGATAGAAGATAGAAGATAGAGGATAGAAGATAGAGGATAGAAGATTCGCGTGGGCGTTCGCGATCCTCAATCCTCAATCCTCGATCCTCAATCTTCAATCCTCAATCCTCGATCCTCAATCCTCGATCCTCAATCCTCGATCCTCGATCCTCGATCCTCGATCCTCAATCTTCGATCTGCGGATCAGTGTTTCTCCAGCCGGATCGAGCCGTCGCTGGTCTTCAAAGAAAGCAGTTTCCCGCCCCCGTTGATCTGACCATGCACCTCCCTTTTTCCCTGGCGACCCGAAACCGTGACCGGCATATCGAAATCAATGCTTCCGTCGTTGGTCTCCAGCTCGACATCCGCGGCGATCGTTCCTGGCAGTCGCAAAGTCAAATTGCCGTCGCCTGTGTTCAGCCGCCAATTCGTTTCCAGCTTCGAGCCTTCGTTTGCCATCGCGTCAATGCCGCCGTCGCCGGTCTTAACGTCCAGCACGTCGAAGCGTCCATTGACTCGGACACGGCCATCGCCTGTTTCCGCGTGCAAGGAGCCATCGATCCCGGTTAGATCAATGCGCCCGTCGCCGGTATGCAGCGTCAGGTTGCCTCGCACGTTGCGCACATCGATATTGCCGTCGCCGGTATCGGCCTTCAGCGTTCCTTGCAACTCCGACAGCTTCAGGTTGCCGTCGCCGCTTCGCAAAAGGATGGTTCCTTTCACGCTTTGAACGTCGACATTGCCGTCGCCAGTGTGCAAATCGAGATCGGCATCGCGCGGCACCTTGATCTCAATATCGACGCGCCTGTTGCGCCAGTTCATCTGGAACGTGTGGCGCGGGAAGCGCACTTCGATATCGATCTGGTCGCCGGTTTGCCGGTCGACGATGTTGATGCCGTCCCCGCCAATCTTCCAACCCTGGGTTGTGATTCGCGCCTCGACGGTCGAACACTCGCAAGACGTCACGCGAATGTTCGCGTCGCTGGTTTCGACGCGCAGTTTTGCCGCGCGTTCGATGTTGAAACTCTTCGTCCATTCATCCGGGGAACCCGACGGCAGGACAGATAGAACCACCATGCAAATCATCCAAATCATGAGTTACCTCCAGAGAGAATATCACTCACACCGCAGCGCCTCCATCGGATCGACTTTCGTAGCGCGGCGAGCCGGCACAAGGCAAGCTGCCAGAGCCGCTACCGTCAAAAGGAGCGATACAGCGACAAATGTCACCACGTCTGTCGCGCTAACGCCATAGAGCAAGCTCGCCATGAAGCGGGTCAGCGCAAATGCCGCAACTGCCCCGATGCCGACGCCCACGAGCGTCAGCTTCATGCCCTGCCCGATCACGAGCCGCAGCACATCGCTCGACCGCGCGCCCAGCGCGATTCGCACGCCGATCTCTTGCGCGCGACCGGCGACCGTGTAAGAGAGCACGCCATAGATCCCGATAACTGCAAGGAGCGCCGCGATGACGCCAAAGCCAACGAGCAGGAGCATGATCGCTCGGCGCGGCGCGACCGAGCGGTTGAGAATCGTAGTCATCGTTTCGAGATTGGCGACGGCTAGCTCTTTATCCACGGAGGCGATCTGGCTGCGGATGGCGCTCGATATGCTCGCCGGATCCGCGTGCGTCCGCACGGTCAGCGCCATCGACCGCCAGGCGTCCTGTGCATGCGGCACATAGACCAGTCCGCGCAAATCATCATCGCGACCGAAGTAGCGCACGTCTTCCACCACGCCGACGATCTCACGTAACTGGTCTTCATCGCGCCACGAGCGGATGCGTCTACCGAGCGGGTCGTCCTCGCCGAACATCCGCCGCGCCATCGTCGCGTTGATGATGATTACCTTGTTGCTTTCGGCGCGGTCGCCCTCATCAAAGTCACGACCCTTGATCAGCCTAATGCCCGTGGTCGCGAAGTAACCGGGACTGATGACGTTCCACGACGCTGGGAAGTCTGAGCTTGCGGGCGGCTGCGGCTGGCCTTCAACGAGGAACACACGGCCCAGGTAAAAACCACCGCCGCCCAGGGGCAGCGCCGAACTCACGGCCGCCGACTCGACGCCGGGGCCGGCGCTAACACTATCGACGACGCTCTTGTAAAAAGCAGTGACGCGCCCCTGGTCGCGGTATCTCACACCGGGAGCGTTGAGTGTCATCGTAATGAGGCGATCAATTTTGAATCCCGGATCGATCTGCTGCACGCGCATGAAGCTGCGAATCGCCAGACCTGCGCCGATCAGAAGCATGAGCGACAGCGCCAACTCAGAGACCACCAGCGCATTGCGGACGAACCGACTGCGCCTGCCGCCCGTGGCGCTGCGCGACGATTCCTTGAGCGCCAGTTGAAGATCGGCGCTTGAAGACTGTAACGCGGGGATCAGGCCGCAGATGACCGTCGTCGCCAACGAGGCTGACAGGGCGAATAACAACACGCCCGCGTCAATTTGGACCCCGGCCAGTCTGGGCGTATCGCCCGGTACGATCGACTTCAGCAGATCAATTCCCCAGACGGCCAGTAACAAGCCGGCGCTGCCGCCGATGATCGTCAGCAGCAGACTCTCAGTCAGTAGTTGCCTGATCAATCTGAATCGGCCCGCGCCAAGCGCCAGGCGAATCGCCATCTCGCGTTCGCGCGCCGCGGCGCGCACCAGCATTAGGTTGGCGACGTTGACGCACGCGATCAACAGCACGCAGCCGACGACCGCGAGCAGGATAAGCAGCGAAGTCCGCGTTTGTTTGCCGACGACATAATCGCGAAGGTTGACGATGCGGTTGCTCCACCCCGGCCGCGACTCCGGGTAATCCTGCTCCAGGCGCGCGGCGATGGCCGCCATTGCGGCGTTCACTTGTGCAGTAAGCACGTCCGGTTTTAATCGCGCGACACCGGAGAAGATCATGTTGTCGCGCCGCAGCAGATCAGGACCCGGATTGGGTCCGACGGCCAGCGGCGCGATAACGTCGCGGTCTGCCGGCCAGGTCGAATCCCGCGGCATCACCCCGATGACCGGATACGGACGTCCATTGAGATAGATCTTCTGGCCTACGATGCTCGAATCGCCGCCGAAGCGTCTCTGCCACAAGCCGTACGTGATGATCAATCCGCGCGCTGGGCCGGGAGGGTTGTAGTCCTCAGGAAGAAACGTCCGACCCAGCAGAGCGTCGCTGCCCATCACCGAGAAGTAATCTTCGGATACCGCCGCCACACGCACTCGTTCCGGCTCGCCATCCCCGCCCGTCAGGTCAGCGGAACTCAGTAGGTTGAGCGCCGCTACGTGCTCGAAAACGCCTTCATTCTTCCAGTCCAGATAATCGGCGTATGTGATGCCGGCGTCGTCCGAGTTGCGCGAAGGATTGAAGGAGATGGGAACCGCCAGCCGATCGGCGTCCTTGTACGGCAGCGGACGCAGGAGAATCGCATTGACGAAACTGAAAATAGTCGTGTTTGCTCCGATGCCCAGTGCGAGCGTGAACACGGCAATCAAGGTGAAGCCGGGCTTCTTCAGAAGCATTCGTGCGCCAAAGCGCAGGTCTCGCATCACTGTTTCCATAATCACTCCAGGTTCCGAGTTCAGGGTTCAGAGTTCCGGGTTCAGAGTTCCGGGTTTCTGGTTTCTGGTTTCTTGGTTTCTCGCTCCTGGCATCGCCTTTCTGATTGTGGTTACGAGACTGGAACCAGAAACCATAAACGAGTAACCGTGAACCTTGAACCACGAACCCTGAACCCTGAACCTATTCATATCTCAGTGCGACCATCGGGTCCACCTTCGTGGCGCGGCGGGCAGGAACCAAACTGGCTCCCAGAGCCGCTCCTGCCAACACCAGCGAAACGATCGTGAAGGTCACCGGGTCGGTCGGGCTCACGCCATACAGAAAACTCGCAATCAATCGCGTCAACCCGTAGGCGGCGGCGAGCCCGAGCGCAACTCCCACAATCGTGAGCTTCATGCCCTCTTTGATAACAAGCGTCAACACGTCCCCAACTTGAGCCCCGAGCGCCATTCGCACGCCGATCTCGCGGGTGCGCTGCGCAACCCCGTAAGCCATGACGCCGTAAAGCCCGATCGCCGCCAGCAGCAGCGCGACAAGTCCAAAAACTCCGATGAGCGTCGAAGCGAGACTCATGGCTGCCAGCGCATTGCCTATCTGGTCGGACATCGTCTTGATGTCGGAAACCGGCAACGAAGAATCAAGCGCGCGCAGCTCCTCGCGCACCGCTGAGATCGAATCCGCCGCTCGCCCTCTCACGCGGACGACGATGTTGGTGTAAGCGCCATAGTCCCGCTGCAAGGCAGGCAAGTCGAAATGCGGGATCGGCGCTTCTGTCAGGTCGTGATGCTTGATGTCAGCTGCGATGCCGATGATCTCCAGCGAAGGTGCATTCGTGCCTAACATTAATCTCTTGCCCAGTGCCTTCTCGCCAGGAAAGAAGTTCAGGGCCATCGCCTTATTGATGATCACAACGCCGGGCGCGCCCTTGCGATCCAGCTCCGTGAAGCCGCGCCCCTCGACCATCCGTATTCCCATTGTTTCGTGATATCGCGGGCCGGCGAAATTGGCGTCGAAGGCCATCTGTTCGTTCGGAAGCGGCTGCCGGCCTTCGACGAAGATGCTGTTCATATATCGGCTGCCGCTGAGTGGCATAATAAGCCCGTAGCTCACCGCGTCGACTCCCGGTATCGAGGACAACCGTTCAATGATCTGCTGCTGCAACGCGCGACCGCGCCCCTCGTCATACTTCTTCTCGTCCAGTTCGAGCGGCGCGACCAGCACGCTTTCAGTCTGATAGCCGGGATCGATCGCAAGAAGGTTTCTCAGACTCTTGATGCACAGTCCGGCGCCGATCAGCACGATCACCGCCAGCGCGAGCTGCGCAACGACAAGCAGGCCTCGGAGATTCAATCGGTGTTCGCGTTGACTGGAGAGGCCGCCTTCTTCCTTCAACGCGGGGACGAGATCCGCTTTCGCGCCCTGCCATGCCGGAACGACACCGAACACGACTCCGGCGAGCAGGGTGGTCAGCGCGCTGAAGGCGAGCACACGCTGATCGAGCCCTTCGCCAAAAAGCCCCTGTGCGAGGCTGAGCCTAGCCTGCGTCTTCACCAACAACGCCACCAGCCAGGGCGCAAGCAGCAGTCCCGCAGCGCCGCCCGCCGCCGCAAGCAGCAGGCTCTCGGTCAGCAGTTGCCGCGCCAGCCGCCATCCGCTTGCGCCCATTGCCCGCCTGATAGCCATCTCCTTGCGCCGCGCGACCCCGCGCGCCAGCAGCAAACCAGCTACGTTGGCGCAAGCGATCAGCAGCACCAGGCCGACAACCGCCATCAGCAATCTGAGCGGCGATGAGAAGCGGTTCCGCAGAGCCGAAATGCCCTGGCCGCCCGGCTCAAACTTGATGTGTTGCTCGGAGAACGGCAGACCTTTGGTGATGACCCCCGGCGGCGTATTGGCCTCTTTGATCTGTTGCACCAGCAGGTCCATTCGCGTTTCCGCTTGCGCCTGACTGATGCCGTCCTTGATGCGTCCCAGCATTAACAGCCAGCGGACCTGGCGATTCTCGATGAACTTCGATTGAGCAAGCTGTGGATGCATCAGCGCGGGAACCCAGATCTCGGTTGGGTCTTCGAGGATCATCCCGGTGAAGTCCGGCGGGGCAATGCCGATCACGGTCAGAGGAAAGTCGTTAAGCGTGATGGTCTGGCCGACCAGATTCGGATCTGCGCCGAAGCGTTTGTGCCAGAAGGCGTCGCTCACCACCACCACTGGCTGCGTGCCCGGCGTCCTGTCTTCTTCGGGAGAGAACGAGCGGCCGTGCCCAGTGCTGACACCGAGCACATCGAAGTAATTAGCCGACACATACTCGCTCTCCACCCTCTCAATCTGATCCCTGGTGTTCAATTCCAACTGCGTCCTGGTAAAGGTAAGCAGACCGGAGAGGACTTCGTTCTGCGCGCGGTAGTCGTTGAAGTCACGATAAGAAAACAGGTTGCTGACAAAATGCGGGCTCACGCTGACGGAGTTGATCAGCACGAGTCGTTGCGGCTCCTCAACGGGCAGCGACCGGATCAGCAGTTTGTCGGTCACGCTGAAGATGGCAGTATTCGCGCCGATGCCCAAAGCGAGCGTGATGACAGCAATCAGAGAAAACCCTGGCTTCTTCATCAGCACTCGCGCGCCGTAACGCAGATCTTGCAACAACGTTTCCATCTGAAACCTCGCAGTTCAGGGTTCAGGCTTCCGAGTTCAGGGTTTCGGGTTTCTGGTTTCTGGTTCCAGGCTCGTAACCAACAATCAGAAAGGAGATGCCAGAAGCAAGAAACCAGAAACTAGAAACCAGAAACCCTAACCCGGAACCACGAACCCGGAACTCGGAACCATTATTCATATCTCAACGCAACCATCGGATCGACCTTCGCCGCTCGGCGGGCTGGCACGAAACAGGCTCCCAGAGCCACCCCTGTCAACATCAGCGAAATGACCGCGAACGTCAACGGATCGGTAGGGCTCACGCCATAGAGAAAGCTCGCGACCAGTCTCGTCAAGCCATAGGCCGCCGCAAGTCCCAGACCGGCGCCGATAAGGGTCAGGTTCATACCTTGCTTGATGACGAGTTTCAACACATCGCCCACCTGCGCGCCGAGCGCCATGCGCACGCCGATTTCGCGCGGGCGCTGGGCGACCGCGTAGGCCATCACACCGTAGTTTCCGACCGCCGCCAGCCCTAGAGCCAGCGCTCCAAACACCCCGACTAATCGCGCGGCCAGCAACGGCGGCGCAAGCGCGGAGTCCATCTGCGCCGACATAGTGGATACCTTGAACAACGGCAGGTTTTGTCCAACACACTCACTTCATGTGTTGAACCGCGCCGATGAGCTTTGACGGATCGCCTGCGGCGCGCACGTGCATCGCCGCTTCAGCCTGATACTGCTGAAGCAGCGGCAAAAACATGTTCGCGCGCGGCCGGTCGAACACGGTTCGGTACTTCCCGTCCTTGGCGACTCCAACCACCTCCATGAGCGGGCTCATGCCTCTGCCTTCCGCCATGGCGAGCCGCTTGCCCAATGGGTTCTGATCCGGCCACACGGCGCGCCATCGTTTCAGTTACGATCACAACCCGAGCGCTCTCGGCGTTGTCCTGCCAAGATCGCGAATCATTTTCTTTCTCCTGACCGATCTCTTTCCCGCGAAACCGAAATTCTCGATTCATATTCACACTGCATTCATTCGCAATCGGGCGCCGCCGCCGGACCGGCACACAACAGGCTACGCTCATTCTGCGCAAAGAGACCAAATTCTGTGCCATGTCTTAAAACACCACAGATCATTGAAAAGTCGAGGTTTGAATTTAGCGACCCACTGAAGGGTAAGCCGAAGATGGTCGCTTTCGGGACAAGAAATTCCCACTACCGCGAACACACCTCCCGACTCGGCAAGCTCCATCAACAGGATTCCACTCATAGGCTGCGCGGGATGATACAATAGGCGCCCGTGATCGACGACTCTTCTTACTCGGCTGGTATATCGGTCAATAGATACTCGCCCGCAACCATCGTCAAGTGCTTCATAGGAATCGCAGCGGTCTCCTTCATTTTGCGTATCTTCTATGCGGGAGACCTCTACCAGGATGACGGACTATGGTTCACCGCAGCCGAAGAGATTCTGCGCGGCAAAGCACTCTATCGCGAAATGTTCTTTGATAAGCCACCTGGTCTCCCGCTTCTCTACGCGGGGCTATTCAAAACCTTCGGCGCTCACATCATAACCATTCGACTATTCACGATCTGCTACGCGGTGGTTGTCTCAGTGGTGCTGTATCTGTTCGGCTCGTGGCTCTACGACAAACCGACCGGGCTGACAGCCGCTGTGATGTTCTCAGTGTTCAGCACCACCTACATAAGCGGCGACATGCAAAGCCTCAACACCGACTTTCTGATGATGCCGTTTTATGCGGCAGGCGCATACCTGCTCATACGATCAGGCGCTGATTTCATTCGCCCCGGCTCAACGCGCGACCGCTCAATTTGGCTCGCCTTTGCCGGCGGTGCGATGGTCGGCGTGGCATCTCAGATCAACCCTAAAGCCATTTTCGACCTCATCTTTTTTGCTCTCTTTCTGATCGCTGCCGTCCTTTGGAAGGTCAGAGAGAGTGAGATCCGCGCAGGCACAACGATAGCCAGTCGCCTAAGTGTGATCAAATACATTGGCGCCGCATCGAAACCAATTGCGCTAACCGTCGCAGGGTTCGTATTGACTTCGCTGCCTTTCTTGCTTTACATCGCAGCAACGCAATCGCTCTCCCGCTATAAGCTCTACGTGTGGGACTTGAGCTCTAGCTATGCTCGCTACTATCCGGTGTCGAGAGCGGGCGTCATTTTCCTTCGATACGGGACAGACTATTTCTTGATTAACAACACGCTGTTTATCACGCTAGTCGTTATGGCCGCGGTCACTATCCGGCAAGTGTGGCGATATGCGAGGGGGCGGCAACTAAGAAGCGCGGATGAGGTTCAAGCGGATGATGATTCAAGATTCAACGCCACGGCCTGCCGCACATTCACATCAGACGCAGCGCTCCTCATGTGGTTTGCAGTCTCTTTCGCAGGTGTCGCCACCGGTGGGCGGTTCTTTGCCCACTATTATTTTCAAGTGTTGCCGAGCTTATGCTTGATCGGCGCACGCGGCCTCGTTGTCATTAACATGCACCTGAGAGCGCGCAACCGACTATTGCGGGGAGCTGCGATCACAGTGCTGATCACCGGTTTTCTCTACACGCTCGTACGTTCTCACAGCGAGACTGCGGGGCTCGCCGTTGATTGGGTGCGTGGCAAGAACAGTGTTCTCAACCGTGAAGCGCGAATAGTTGCTGCAATGGTCAGGGACATACCTGATCCGGCTAACACTGTGGATCGTGTCGGCGTAGAAAGCATCCGCGAAGGCGGGCCACGCACGCGCGCGGTTAACGGGTCATCCGACTATCTTTTCATCTGGGGTAACTGGCCTGAGATTTACTACCGGTCAGGGTTGCTTCCAGCCTCCGGATACCTGGCTGCGCCACCGCTCACGGGTATACCTGCTGATGTGCAATACGGCAAGGAAGAATACCGGTCACTTCTCTACGCGAACCTGACCGCCGCCGCGCGTACGGAGCTCGCGCGAGATATGGAACAGACTCAGCCTAAGTACATCGTTGATCAACTTGGCTTTCTCGACCGGCAACTGTCTATTGAAAGATATCCGGAGTTGCACGAGCTCATGAACAGTTATGAAAGATATACACCGGACAATAGCTTGCCGATCTACATCAGGAGAGTTCCCGCGAAGGCACGTTAGTCGGGTCCAATCAAGGGTCTGACTTCTGACCTCCGGCCTCTGACTCGACTGGCCGCTTCCGGTGTCGACCAACTTCATTCCCGCGATTGCCTTTTTGCCCATCGCGCTTTGCTCCTTCCGTCTGCTTGTCGCGGTGATCTCGTCTGATGAAAAGAGGCTTCGAAGCAGGAATTCGTGAGGGAAGACATGAAGTTCTCGAGGGAGCGATAAAGTTTCTGGACTCGAGCGCCAAGAAGTAGCCTCGAAGCCGCAGAGCTTGAGAATGCGAACGGCGCCCTGTCGTTGACCCGTTCGGATCATACGCCAACGGGCGGGTGTTCACCGTGCGCGAAAAGGAGGCTGCGCAGATTGACAACCTCGGCGCGGTTTAGCTGTAAGGCCTCCACCGTGGCGCGTCCTATCGGGGTGAGACCAAGAATCAACTTGTAGTTGGCGCTCCAGGTGAAGTGATCCGTCCACGTGTGCTTGCGAGGGTGAAACAGGAGCGCAAGCTTCTTAGTTAACGGATCTCGCGCCTTGGTTTTGGTGTACTTGTGATTGTTACAGCCCTGACAAGACAGCGCGAGGTTAGACGCGGTCGTCAGGCCGCCACGGACTCTGGGGATGATGTGTTCAATGACGAAAGGATGGGTCGAGTAGCGGGCTTGGCTCAAACAATACTCACAGCAGTCTTGCGCGCGAGTCATTGTAAGACGCCGCAGTTCCGCGCGCGTGCGCGACTCAGGCATAGTCCGGTTCCGGCGCCTCGATGCCGAGCGCCCGCATCAGGTCGGGCAGTGAAAGTCCTCGCAACCGCGCCAGGTCGGACAACCGCTTCAGACGCTCGACATCGTGGCACTCGATCTCTCGCGTCAGCGCCAATAGGTCGCGATGTTCTGCTCTGGTCAGCTTGTGGCGGCGGCGCTTCCTCATCAGCGAGTCGTAACGCCGTTGAACCTCTACCGGCACTCCCTGATTGATCTTCATCAGCAACTCCGACTCTCCCGGCGTCAGACTCGGCGCTTCCTGTCTCGCCTTTAGAGCGAACAGTCTCGCGACAAATCGTTCCAGCTCAGCCCGCGACATCTGCAACGCGGCGTCGAGTAACCGCTCGGTTTCGAGTTGACTGGTTGACATATGGTTGGCGTTCCCTCGCAGCCTTAGGCGCGACAGACTTATTGAACCTCAGCCTGCATACGTCCACGATAATCGTAACTCGCGATTGCGTCAATTGGTTGTGAACTCGAGTGACACGCATCGCAGCGTTTTCCCTTTTGAATTCACACGAAAGGCGCACACTTTCCCGGTGAGAGCGCGCGCTTCGGATGGTTGACGCGCGATGCTCGCGCCTTCAATGCCTTGTCTGAGCCGCTATCCGCGCTCACCGCCTTGACAGTTTCTTGCTCGAACCTCCGCTCGCGAGAATCGAGGCTCATCTACTCGTGACGTAGCGCGACCATCGGATCCACTCTCGTAGCTCGCCTCGCCGGAAGGTAGCACGCCACCAAAGCCACCACACCCAGCAGCAACGACGCGACGACAAACGTTATTGGATCAGTCGCGCTCACGCCGAACAGCACCGTTTTCATCAATCGCGTCAAGACCAACGCCGCCGATAAGCCGATCGCCACGCCGATCAACGTCAGCCTCATTCCTTGTCCAAGCACCAGCTTCAATACATCGGCTTTTTGCGCGCCCAACGCCATGCGAACGCCGATCTCGTGTGTGCGCGTCGACACCGCATAAGAGATCACGCCGTAGATCCCGATCGCTGCAAGCACCAAGGCCAGCAACCCGAAGCCGCCCAGGACCGATCCCACGATGCGCGCCGGAAGCAACGGCAGATTCATCTTTTCGACCAGCGTGGCGCTGGACATCGGAATGTGCGAATCCAATTCAAGGACTTCACGCCGAACTGCGGCGATCAATCTTTGCGAATCGCCGTCGGTGCGAATTATCACGCTCGTCGATCCAACGTCCGACTGCCACAGCGGGCGGGCGACGAATGGCTTCGGGTCTTCGCCCAACCCTGCGTACTTGCCGTCCTGGACAACCCCGATGATCTGAGTCTTCGTCCCTTCGGGACTGCCCAGACTGAAGCGCTTGCCGATCGGGTCTTCTCCGGAGAAAAAGCGGCGCGCAAAGGTTTCGTTGACGATCGCCACCGGGGGCGACTTCTCATCGTCCTGCTCGGTGAAGTCGCGGCCTTGCAGGAGACGCGTGCTCATAGCTTCGAAATATCCGGGCGTTACGCGATTGCGCATCGCAGTCGGCGTGTTCGCGGCGCGTTGAACGGCCTGGCCCTCGATGAAAACAGCGGCGCGCGAGAAGTGGAGATCGACGGGGACCAGATCGGCGATACCGGCGGACCGCGCTTCGGGCAAAGCGCGCACCCGTTCGAGCAATCGCTTTTGAAACTCCTTGCCCTGCGCGCTTTCATAACCCTGCAATCGCAGATGGAACGACACTTCAACGGCGTTATTCGGATCGAAGCCGAGGTTGATTGTTTGCGCCTGCTCGAGCGCGCGCATCATCAAGCCTCCGCCCACCAGCAGCACCAAAGACAACGCCATCTGAGAAACAATCAGACTGCTCTTCCACCACGAGCGGCGATGACTTCCGAATGAGGCTTCATCCTTCAACGCGTGCATCAGATCAGTCTTGGTCGCTTGAAGCGCCGGCAATAATCCGAACAGCACGCCGGTCGCAAGCGAGAGCAGAAGGGTAAAGATGAACACGCGATAGTCGATGTGCAGATCAATCGCCACCGGAACGTTGACCGGCAGTCTGAAAGCCATCAGCAGATTGACCAGCCAGAAGGCCGGCAGCAGTCCCAACGCGCCGCCAGCCAAAGCCAGCAGCAAGCTCTCAGTCAGCAGTTGCCGCACGAGCCGGAAGCGGCTCGCTCCCAACGCCAGGCGCACGGCGATTTCCCGGCGGCGTTCGGCCGCGCGCGCCAACAACAGATTGGCGAGATTGATGCAGGCCAGCAGCAGAACCATCCCAACTACCGCCATCAATAATCCTACAAACCCCAATACCGGGCCGCGCATTGTAAGCCCGATAAAACCCGGAGATGACAGCACGACTCGCTTGCGTTCATTGATTTCCGGATACTCGCGTTCGAGCTGCGCGGCAATTGCGTTGATCGCCGTTTGCGCCTGGGTCATCGAGACGCCGGGTTTGAGCCGGCCTTGCACAAAGATGTTTTCGACATTTCTTTTGTCCAGCCACTGGGCGCCGCTTTCGATTTGCGCCTGCATCGCCATCGGGAAGAACAACTCCGGCGCTGAGACGACTTCAGTCCCGTAAAACCCCTTGGGCGCAACGCCGATGATCATGTAGCTGCGGCCATTCACGATCACGTCTTTGCCGATGATGTTTTGATCGCCGCCGAAACGCTGCCACCAGCATTTGTAGCTCATCACTGCCACCGGATGTGCGCCCGCCGTTCGGTCATCATCGGATGAAATCACCCTGCCCAACGCCGCTTCGACGCCCAACACTTCGAAATAATTACCGGTGACCTGGTAGCCCCACACTCGTTCATTGATGCCGTCGTGGCTGAGGCTCAACGGCGCGTAGCGGTAACCAATGAGACCGGAAAACACATCGTTTCGATCGCGAAAGTCTTTGTAGTTTGGATAAGAAAAAGAGGCGAACGCGAACGCGTGGTTCTCCTCGGTGTTGTTGAGTGAGACTAGTTGCCGCGGCTCATCTATTGGAAGCGGACGCAGCAGAACGGTATTAATCAGGCTGAAGATCGCTGTGTTAGCTCCAGTGCCGAGCGCCAAAGAGACCACGGCAACTAGAGTAAAGCCTTTGTGCTTGAACAACATTCGCACGCCGTAACGTAAGTCTTGAATCATTTCATCCTCCCATCAAGGAGTTCAGGGTTTCTGGTTTCGGGTTTCGGGTTTCTGGTTTCTGGTTCAGGGTTCAGGGTTCAGGGTTCAGTGCCCAATGACGTGCGGCGTGACCTGGGCTTGGAGTTCGAAAACCACAAACCAAAAGAACAAACCAGAAACCCTGAACGCTGAACCCTGAACCCTGAACCCCGAACCCTGAACTCTGAACCAGAAACCCCGATTCTCATTCGTGCCGCAGTGCCATCATCGGATCAACTTTCGTCGCACTCCGCGCTGGGAGATAGCAAGCGGCGAGGACCGCCATCGTCAGCAATAGGGAGACCACCACAAATGTTAATGCATCGGTTGCGCTCACGCCGTAAAGCACACTCGACATCAGACGAGTCAGGGCCAGAGCCGCGGCAAAGCCGATGGCCAGTCCGATCGCAGCCAACGCCATGCCTTGTCGCACTATCATTGTAAGCACATCACCCGCCCGCGCGCCGAGCGCGATTCGAATGCCGATCTCACGGGTGCGCAGGCTGACCGCGTAGGCCATCACACCATAAATGCCGATAGCTGCCAGCATCAGCGCGAGCAGCCCGAAGCTGCCCGCGCTGGCAGCGCCAACGCGCAGCGGAAACAGCGACAGCCGCATGTGTTCGGTCAAGGTCTTGACATCGAAGACGGGAAGGCTCGCATCCAGTTGCTGAACTTCGCGGCGCACAGCGGCGATGATCGCGCTGGCGCCGGCCGCGGTGCGAACGATGAGTGTCCCATCATTGTTGGCGCCCCCAACGTAGTTTTGGAGCAGCGGGCGGTACACGAATGCTCTCGGCTCTTCACTCAGGCTGAAATACTTCCCGTCCTTAGCGACACCGATGACTTCGATGAGCGGCCCCTCGCTCCCGCCGGTGCTCAATCGCTTCCCGACGGCGTTTTGACCCGGCCAGAAGCGCCGCGCGAAGGTCTCGTTGATGATCGCAACAGGCGGCGCATCTTTTTTGTCTTGCTCCGTGAAATCGCGCCCTGCGATGAGTGGAATACCCATCGTCGAGAAGTAATTCAAGGCGACGCTGCCTTGCATCGCTTCGGAAACGCCGGCGCCGCGCGCTGACGCCGGAGCTTCTATATAAATCGGGACGCCCACGTAGTGAAGGCTGAGCGGCAGAAAGCTGGTGACCGACGCCGACAATACTCCGGGCAGTGACTCGGCGCGCGCGATGAGCTGCCGGTAGAACTCCTGTCCTCTTGCTTCGTCGTAGCCTTGAAGCGACAGGTTAACGGACATCACCACGCGGTTCTCGGTCTCAAATCCCGGCCCGAGCACTTGTACGCGTTGCAAGCTGCGAACCATCAGACCGGCGGCAACAAGCAGCACGAATGATAAAGCGACCTGCGCGACAATCAGGCCGTTGCGCAACCCGGAGCGGCGATAGCCGGAAATTGAGGCATCGTCTTTGAGCGCCGGTACCAGATCGGTTTTGGTCGCTTGCAACGCGGGGATCAGCCCGCACAGCACTCCGCTCACCAGCGACAGCAGCAGTGTGAAGCTCAGCACGCGCACATCCATCTGCAAATCAATGGTGACCGCGAAGTCCAAAGATGGTTTCCAGGCCACTATCAATTCCAATATCCAAAAGGCGAGCAGCAACCCCAGGCCGCCGCCCGCTGCCGCCAGCAGCACGCTCTCGGTCAGCAACTGACGCACAAGCCGCCAACGGCTGGCGCCGAGCGCCAGACGAATTGCAATCTCCCGGCGTCGCTCAGTCGCACGCGCCAGTAGCAAGCCCGCCAGATTGGCGCAAGCAATCAGCAGAACCAGCCCGACCGTCACCATCAACATCCCGGCAAAACCGATCGCTAGAGTGCGAGCGGCCGGAATCACCAGACCCGGAGGAGTGAGCTGGATGGTCATCCCTTCATTCGTCTGCGGATGCTCTCGTGCCAGCTCGGTGGCAAGTGCGTTGAGCGCCGTCTGAGCCTGAGCCACGCTCACGCCAGGCTTCAATCGGCCGACGGTGAACCATTGAACACTCTCGCGCTGTTCCAAGCCGCCCGCTCCTGGGTCGATCCACGACTGCATCATACTCGGCACCCAGATCTCCGGCGTGAAGATGAGTTCGGTGCCGGTGAAACCTTCAGGCGCAATCCCGATGACGGTGAATTGGCGCCCATTCAAGGTGATCGTTTGGCCCACGATGGAGGGATCCGCGGCGAAGCGCCGCTCAAAGCAGCGGTGGCTCAGCACTACCACAGGATGCGCGCCGGGCGTGCGATCCTCTTCCGTAGAAAAAGTGCGGCCCAGGACGGCTTTGATACCGAGTACATCGAAGTAATTGCCCGAGACGAGGTAGCCCCAGATTCGTTCGTTGCTGCGCTCATCGTTGCGTTCTTTGTCTGCGATGCCGCTGAAGCTCATCGGAGCAAACCGGTGCGCGGCCAGCCCCGACAGAGATTCGTTATTGTCGCGGAAGTCTCTGTAATTGGGATAGGAGAAGAGCCCAAGGCCGGCGCCCTGTCTGTTCACCGACGAGACGCAGACTACCTGCGCCGGATCGGCCACCGGCAGCGGACGTAACAGAATGGAGTTGACGAGGCTGAAAATGGCTGTGTTGGCGCCGATGCCTAGTGCCAGCGTCGCCACGGCCACGAAAGTAAAGCCGGGGTGCTTCACCAACATTCGAACGCCGTAACGCAGGTCTTGAATCATCTCATCCGCCATCTCAGTGGTTGCAGCCAGAGCGCATCCCAGAACGCGCGGAGACTGCGCCAGAGCTAACCGGATACTTAGAGTTCAGAGTCCAAGCTTTAGCTTGGCGGCCTCTCACAGCAACCTAAAGGTTGTACTCTGAACTTAGTTTGTTTTCCAGTTGAGCTTCGTCCAATCGAGTAGGAATCAGCCATCAGCTTCAATCGTGCCGCCAGCTTTCAACAGCGCGGGAATCAGTGAGACTGCGAATGTGTTTCATCAGGTGATTGCGGACGAGGTTTTCGAACTGAGCTTCAGAATCGGGTCAATCAGCCCCTGACGGGCAACTATCCGGCAACTATTTTGACGCTCCCGTGAAGAGCCGCTAGAATCGCGAGTATGAAACGCAGAGCACCCAGTGCACGAAAAGCCGCGACCAGAGCCGTGAAGATCCAATTGTCCCAGCGACTCTACCAACGAGTCGAACAGACCGCACACCAGACCGGTTGTGGCGTTTCGGAATTGATCGTCTCGACGCTGGAAACCAGACTGCCGCCGTTGCCTGACCGCCTGCCGCCGGAACTCGCCGCTGATCTCGCGCGCTGGTCTTTGCTCGACGACGAAGCGCTGCTGGCCATCGCGAATGCCTTTCTTCCCGCGAAGCAGCAACGGCGCTATTCGACGCTCCTGCGCCAGGCAAATGCCGGTCGCCTCAACGCCCGCGAGCAGGCTGAATGGGATGCCCTGCAGCAGGAATACCTGCGCTTTTCACAGAACAAAGCCAAAGCCCAATTCCTGCTCGCCCAAAGAAAGAGAGGGACCCATGTTGAGGGAGTCCCTGCGTGAGTTCGATCCCGCCACTTTTACGGCGGCGTTTGCGCGCGGAAGCGATCGAACTGTACTGCGAAATGAAACCACGTGTCTGAGTGGAATCGGCCATCGGTTTCATTTGATTGCAGCGCCAGCGTCGAGCCATCAACTCCGAACCCGGAACTCTGAACTCGGAACCCCAAAATTATTCGTGCCGCAACGCAACCAGCGGATCGACTTTGGTGGCCCGCCGCGCCGGCAGGTAGCAGGCCAACAGCGCGACGCCGGTCAGCAAAAGAACAATCGCCCCCAGGGTAAGCGGATCGGTCGTGCTGACGCCGAACAGCAAGCTCTTTAGCGTCCGCGTCAATGCCAACGACGCCACCACCCCAATTGCCGAACCAATCATCGCCAACTTCATTCCTTGCCCAACCACCATTTTCAAGACCTCGCCCGTCGGCGCACCCAACGCCAGCCGGATGCCGATCTCATGGGTGCGTTGTGCGGCCGCATATGACACCACGCCATAAATGCCTACGGCAGCCAGGATCAGCGCCAGTGCGGCAAACAAGCCGAGCAGCATCAGATTCAACCGCTCAGGCGCGATGGAGTCGGCGCGAATCTGTTCCAATGTGCGCAGGTTGTAAATCGGCTGGCTTGAATCGAGGGCCTGTACTTGCTGCCGGGCAGCGGCGATCATCTGCGCCGGCTCGAGCTGTGACTTGATGACCACCGCCATGTTGGAGAACGGAAACTGCAAATAGGAGAAGTAGCCCTGGACTCGATTCGATTCAGCGCTCAGCTTATCCATCTTCACGTGGCCGACGACACCGACGACCGACAGCAATGGGGAGCCAGGATCTACACTTCCGAACCGGATGCGCTTGCCAACCGCGTCTTCATTCGGCCAGTAGCGCCGCGCGAACTCTTCGTCAATGACGATTGCGTTCAACCCGACCACCCCCTGCGCCCCTTCATTGAGCCCGCTCAGGTCGCGGCCCGCGAGGTGCTGCCGGTTGTCCTGCCCGGTGAAGTAGCGACCGGCGCGCAATGGAATTCCCATCGTGCGGAAGTAATCGGGGCTAACCAAACAGGCTTCCAGCAACGGTAGTTCGCTCGGCGGGGAAATCGGCCGGCCTTCGACGACAAACGAATTCCGCCAACTACTGCTGCCGAATGGCAACCCCGAAGCGAGGCCGACCGATTGCGCGCCGGGCAGCGCGCTCAGGTTCTCGGTCAAATTGCTAAAGAAGTCGATTCGCTGTTCGAGCTTTGCATATTTTCTCTGCGGCAGCGAAAGACTGAACGACAGCAGATGATCGTAGTCGAAGCCCGGATCGACTTTGTTGAGTTGGTAGAAGCTGCGCAGCAGCAGCCCCGCTCCCACAAGCAGCACAAGCGCCATTGCCATCTCAGCGACGATCAAAACGCTGCGCACCCTTTGCTTCCCGGCGCTCAGGCTGCGCCCTGCCTCCTTGAGGGTCCGCTGAAGCGACGCTTTGCCGGTTTGCCAGGCCGGAGCCAGACCAAACAAGACGCCGGTCAGAAGTGACGCCGCCACGGCGAACACGAGCACGCGGCCATCGAGACCGATTTCGCTTGCGCGCGGAAGGACAATGCCACCGCCTGCGACGAGCAGCTTCACGCTCCACTGTGCAAGCAACAATCCGGCGCCGCCGCCGAGCAGAGCAAGCATCACGCTCTCAGTGAGCAATTGCCGGGCAAGCCTCGCGCGGCTTGCGCCCAACGCCGCGCGAATCGCCATTTCGCGTTTTCTCGCCGCGGCTCGTACGAGCAGCAGGCTTGCGACATTCGCGCAGGCTATCGCGAGCACCAAGCTCGCCGCGCCGAGCAACACCCACAACGCCCAGCCTACATCGCCAACGATGTTTTCCAGCAGCGGCGTGAGCATCACGCGATGGTCGCGATTGGTGTCGGGGTATTGTTGTTCCAAACCGAGGGCGATGGCCTCGGTGTCGGCTCGCGCCTGTGAGATCGTCACGCCCGGCTTGAGTCGCGCGACGCCATACAAACCCGGATGATTGGCGCGGTGTTGCCAATCACGGCTCAATTGTCCGGCAGGAACCCACAACTCGACGCGGGCCGGAAATTGAAACCCTGGGGGCATCACCCCAATCACCGTATAGCTTCGATCATTGAGCGTGATCGCCCGATCGAGGATGTTTGGATCGGTACCGAACCGTCGTTGCCACAAACCGTGACTCAGCACGACCACCGGCGCGCCGCTCTTCTGGTCTTCATCGTTGTTGAAGACGCGCCCCAACGCGGCGTTCACTCCCAAGGCCGCAAACATATCAGCCGAAACCTGCCCGGTCAGCAGCCGTTCCGGCTCTCCGTCGCCGGTCAGGTTGTAGCTGTCGCGGTTGTAGACGCCAATGTGCTCAAAGACGTGATTCTGCGCGCGCCAGTCGAGGTAGTTCGGCCAGGCGACGAAGACTTTCTCCGCCTGCGGGGTGCGCTCATTGACAAACACCAGCCGTTCGGAATCGGGGTAAGGCAGCGGGCGCAGCAGCACCGCATCGACGATGCTGAAGATCGCGGTGTTCACTCCGATGCCCAGCGCGAGTGTGAGCACGGCAACGAACGTGAAGCCGGGGCTCTTCATCAACATTCGCAAGCCATAGCGCAGGTCTTGAATCATCTCATCCTCCCATCGATACGATTGCAGCCAGAGCGCATCCCGGAAGGCACCCAGAGAGCGCCGGAGCAGATCGACCTTAGTGCGCCAGTCGAGGCGGTCCCAATCAGCCAGCAGCAACTCGCGGTATCGCAGCTCGGCTTCCCACTCCTGCCGCCAATCTACTCGCAATCGGCGCGGCACGATCAGGCCAATGAAGTTGATCAGCCACAGGTGCGCTTTTGAACAACATTGCTTGTTGCGCTCGGCCATCAGCTTTGTCCCATCAGTCGTAGCGCAGCGCTGTCATCGGATCCACGCGCGACGCTCTCCGGGCAGGCAGATAGCTGGCCAAAGCAGTCACGGCGATCATGAGCAACGCTGCCACCGCCATCGTCACCGGATCATTCGGCGTCAGCCCGTACAGCAGGCTTGCAATCAGCCGAGTGGCGGCCAGCGCGGCACCGAGTCCGATGGCCACACCGGCCGCTACCAGCAGCATGGTCTCCTTCATCACCAGCCTGACGACATCCGCACTGCGCGCGCCGAGCGCCATGCGGATGCCGATTTCGTTCGTGCGTCTCGTCACGGCGTAAGACATAATCCCGTACAGCCCGACGCAAGCGAGCAGCAACGCGAACAGGCTGAAGAAACTGGCGAGTTGCGCGACGAAGCGTTCCTGCGCGAGCGATTCATTCACTACATCGTCCATCGTTTTCAGCCCGGCCATTCGTAATCTGGGATTGAGCTCGCGCACCGTGCGCTCGATCGCGCTGCCGAAACCGGTGGGATTCCCGGTGGTGCGCAGCAGAAAAGTCAGCGCGCCAGCGCCGGGATCCTGGAAGTACGACAGATAGAAAGCTCGCCGCGAAGTTTCGCGCAAGCTCTTGTATTTCGCGTCTTTGACGACGCCGATGACTTGGAAGGGACGGGCTTTCAGCGATCCAACCATGAAGTAGAAGTGCTTCCCCAGCGGGTTTTCATCGCCGAAGAAATAGTGCGCCATCGTCTGATTGATCACTGCCGATAGCGGCGCAGCTTCACCGTAGGGGGTCGCATTCTGAACCGCCTGCCCGCCAGCTCGTTGGCTGGGCTTCGCCTCAAACGGCTGTTCCTCCTGCGGGCCAAAATCACGTCCCTGGAGGAGGGGCATGATCATCGTCTCGAAGAACTTCGGCCCCACCCAGAGCAACTGGCAGGAGGTGTCTTCGCCTGCTGGCGGAGTGTGGCCTGGCACAGTGACACTGTTGCTGGCGGTCGTCATGCGGTTGAGCGGCTGGTAACCCGACACACTGGCTGCACGCACTCCCGGCAGCACTTCCAGCCGCGCCAGCAACTGTTCGTACAGGCTCGTCTGCTGCGCCACACTAAAACCGTGGCCGGGCTCAACCTCGAAGACCACGACATTCTCCCGGTCAAAGCCGGCGTCCAGACTCTTCAGCTTTTGCAGGCTACGCACAAACAGCCCCGCGCCGATCAGCAGGAAGAGCGATAGCCCAACCTGCGCGACGATCAGAACTTTATTGAGCGCCAGTCGGGAGCGGCCTGAACTGCCGCTGCCGGCTTTCTCTTTCAATGAGGCCGTCAGGTCGAGTCGTGTCGCCCGCAGTGCGGGCGCGAGTCCGAACAGAATTCCGGTTAGCACCGAAACGGCCAACGTGAAGCCGAGCACGCGGGCATCGGGGCTGACATTGAGAAAAACCGGGCGTTCCTGCGGCAGGTAAGTGAGCAAAAGCTGAGTCCCCTGGTAAGCGAAGAGCAAACCCAGCGCGCCACCAGTGAGCGCCAGCACCAGGCTTTCGGTGAGCAGTTGCCGAATCAATCTGAAGCGCCCTGCGCCGAGCGCGAGCCGCACAGCGATCTCTTTCTGCCGCGCCGCTGCGCGAGAGAGCAGCAGGTTCGCCACGTTCGCGCAGGCAATCACGAGCACCAGGGAGACGACCATCATCAGGATGAGCAGTGGCTGCCTGAACGGCTTGCGCAGAGGGGTCCAGCCCGCGCCGCCCGGCTCCAATTCGATTCTGCTTGCGAAATAATTGCTCCGCTCGGTCGGAGTCAGTTGGGAAAGACGTTCGGAAGGAATCTCGTTGAGTCGCTGACGGTGGATCGCATCCAACTCCGCCCGCGCTTGTTCCACGCTCACCCCTGGCCGCAGCCGCCCCATCACGAGCAGCCACGACGGCCACTTCCTACCGGAGTAGACCTGGGGAGTCATCCGAAGCGACCACCAGAGATCAGGCTTGCCGCCAACTTCAAAGCCTGAGAAGCCCGGCGGCGCGACACCGATGACGGTGAAAGGGAAATCCTCGAGGATGATTTTGCGGCCCACCACGCCTGGGTCTAACCCGAACCGGCGCTGCCAGAAGTCATAGCTGATGACTGCGACCGGCTGTGGGTCGGACGCCCGATCGTCTTCTTCGGTCAACGTTCGCCCCGTGACGGCATTCACGCCGAGCACGGAAAAATAATTGCCCGACACCTGCTCCGCCTGCACCGACTCAAGCTGGCCGCCCGCACCCGGTTCAGCTACGCTCATTCGCATCTTATCCCCACCGTTGGAGGCGACGATCCCAGCAAAGGAATGATTTGCCTGATTGAATCGCTCGAACAGCGGATAGCTGAAGGTCACATCGTTTCCGCCCTGCCTGACAACTGAAAAGACAACGAGTTGTTGCGGGTCTTTGACCGGCAGCGGTTTGAGCAGCAGCGCATCAATCAAGCTGAAGATTGCCGTGTTCGCGCCAATGCCGAGCGCGAGTGAGAAGACGGCCACAACGGTGAAGCTTTTGCTCTTGAGCAACAGTCGAACGCCGTAACGCAGGTCTTGAAACATCTCGTCCTCCAATCTTTGTGGTTGTAACGCCAGCGCATCCCAGAACGCGCCGAGACTGCGGCGCAGCAAATCAAGCATGGTGCGCCAATCGAGCCTGTCCCATTCGGCCAACAGAGTTTCGCGATAGCACAGCTCGGCCTCCCACTCTTGTCGCCAGTCTGCTCGCAACCGGCGCGGCACGATCACGCCGATCATACGGATCAGCCAGAGCCAGAAACGAAACCGAGTTGTGCGTGTCGCGTCAGTCATCAGTTTCGTTCAGTAGGCAGTAGGCAGTGAAGAGAGCGTTCTTTACTGCTTACTGTCTACTACCTACTGCCTACTATTCATGCCGGAGCGCGACCATCGGATCTACCTTGGTTGCCCGCCACGCCGGAACATAACAGGCAAGCAACGCGATCAAGAGCAGAACGCTGGCAATCGCCGCAAACGTCAACGGATCGGTCGCACTGATTTCAAACAGTAAATGAGCGATCAGCCGCGTGACGGCCAAAGCCCCGGCCAGCCCAATGCCTACGCCGGCCAGCACAGCTTTCATCCCCTGTCCAATGACCAGTCGCAAGACATCGCGTCTTTGCGCGCCGAGCGCCAGACGCAAGCCCAATTCCGGCGTGCGCTGCGTCACGCCATACGAAGTCACGCCGTAAATGCCGAGCGCGGCCAACAGCACGGCCACCACTGCAAACACACCGAACAACACCAGGCTGAAGCGACGTTGGTCGAGCGATGAAGAAAAGACTTGTGCCAGCGTGCGGAATTTCGTAGGCACATCGCGATTGAGCGAGTACAAAGTAGATCGCAAGACGGGAATGAGCGCAGTGGCGTCGCCTTGGGTGCGCGCCACAATCGTAAAGCTCCAGGCTTGACGTGGGCGTTGCAGATAATGCGCATAAACCGTGGGCCGCGCGTTCGCATCGAGTCCGAACTCGCGCACGTCGCTTACCACACCGACGATTTCCAGCAACCGTTTGTCGCCGTCCATATTGCTGTATTGAAGGTGTTTGCCCAGTGGCTCTTCATGCGGCCAATACTGACGCGCTAAGTTCTCGCTGATTACCGCCACGTGCTGCGTGTCAGGGCCATCGCTTTCGGCCAGCAATCGCCCGCGCAATAATTGAATCCCCATCACATTGAAGTAACTCGGAGTCGCAATGCGCAGCTCCGCGTAGCCTGTTGAGGCCGGATCGTTCTCAATCAAAAATTGGCCGTCGGCGCCGCCGTCGGTCATTGGCAAGCCGTTGATGCCACCGGCCGCAGCGACACCGGGCAAGGCTTTCACGCGTTCCACCAATTGCTGATAGAAGTAGGCGCGTGTTTGCGCTTCGTTGTTGCCGCTTTGTACAGGCACCGAAATTTCCATCGCGACAGCGTTCTCCGTCCGAAAGCCAGGATCAATGCTCAGCAGTTTGACGAAGCTTTTGCCTAATAACCCCGCGCCCACTAACAGCACCGAGGTCAACGCGACTTGCGTCACGACCAATAAGCCGCGCAAACGATGACTGGCCGCATGGGCGATATGTCCGCGCCCGGCTTCTTTCAGACTGGACTGCAAATCCTGCCTGCCAAACCGCAACAACGGCACCAGCCCCAGCACGACGGCGACGAGCGTGGAGAGCGCAAAGGTGAAGGTCAGGGCACGCGCATCAACGCCGATTTCTTCGGCGCGTGGCAGGTTGTTTTGATTCAAGCTGAGCAACACCTTCACGCCCCAGATCGAAAGCGAGACACCCAGACCGCCGGCCAGCGCGGCCAGTAACAAACTCTCCGTCACGAATTGCCGCGCCAGCCGCCAGCGTGTTGCGCCCAATGCCGCGCGGACATCGAATTCGTGCTGGCGCGCTGTGATTTGCAACAGCAACAAATTAGCGACATTGGCGCAGGCAATCGACAACAGCAATGCAACCGCCGCCATAGTGACGAGCAGCGTCTGACTGGACGAGCCGACCATCGCTTCTTGCAACGGCGTGGCGGCGAGGTCAACCAGATCAATGTCCTTGCCGTTTTCTTGCTTGAGCTGTTTGCCGATGGTGCTGAGTTCAGAGCGAGCTTGCGCCAGTGTGACGCTTTCTCCCAGACGTGCAATCACGCGCCGTCCGTGCGAAGTACGCGACGGCGTCGGCTCGTCTAATTCTATTGGCAACCAGATTTCGGCATTTTGAGGAAAGTTGAACCCGTGCGGCATCACTCCCACGACGGTGTAGTTGGTGTTGTCAATCCGCAGCGGAGTAGCGGCCAGATCACTGCGACTGCCCAGCAATTTCTCCCAATATCCAGCGCTCACCACCGCGACTGGATTTCCGCCGACTTTGGTTTCTTCCGGCAAAAAGCTGCGCCCGATGGCAGGCTGGATGCCCAGCACCTGGAAGAATCCGCGCGAGACGAACGACACTTGAGCGCGGACAGGTTCGCTGCCGCCGAGCACAGTGATTTCTTGCGTCCTATATTCTGCGACCGCCGCCAACGTGTGATTGCGCGCTCGCACGTCCTGAAAATTCCGGTCGGCAAACGTCATTTGTCGGCTCTGCGCATCTACCTCTCTGAGGCTGACAATGCGTTCCGGTTGCGGATACGGCAACTGCCGCAGCAGCACAGCATCTACCACGCTAAAAATCGCCGTACAAGCGCCAATGCCAAGCGCGAGCGTAAAAACAGCGATCAAAGTGAAGCTGGGTTGCTTCCATAACATGCGCACGCCATAACGCAAATCTTGAAACATATCGTCCTCCAATCTTCTAGGTTGTAGCAGCAGCGCATCCCAGAACGCGCCGAGACTGCGGCGGAGCAAATCAAACTTCGTTTTCCAATTGAGCTTGTCCCAATCCGCTAGTAGCAACTCGCGATATCTCAACTCAGCTTCCCACTCCTGACGCCAATCCGCTCGCAATCGGCGCGGCACGATCACGCCAATCAATGCGATCAGCCGGATGTGTGGTTTGAAAAAAGAGTGCCGCTTAGACATTTGTTCAAAGCCTCCTGCCTTTTATCCATCAGTCTTCGCTCCTCGCCCTCGACAACAGAGCCCATGCCGAGAAAACGGATGGCCTTCACTCGTCGCGCAGCGCGATCATTGGATCCACCCTCGTCGCTTTGCGCGCGGGCAGGTAGCAGGCCAGCAACGTCACGCCTGTCAACAACAGCGTGATCACGATGAACGTCAGCGGGTCGGTCGCACTCACGCTAAACAAGAGCGTCGTCATTAGCCGCGTCAGCGCCCACGCTCCGGCCAAGCCTAGTACGATCCCGATAAGCGCCAGCTTGATTCCGTGCCCGATGAACAGCTTCAGCACGTCACCCGCCTGCGCCCCCAACGCCAACCGAATGCCGATCTCGTGGGTGCGCTGCGTGACCGTGTAGGCCATCACGCCGTAGATGCCGATGGCGGCGATCAGTAGGGCGACAGCAGCGAAGACGCCAAAGATCGCCAGGATGAACCGGCGCTGATCGAGCGAGGATGAGAAAACCTGGTCGAGAGTGCGGAAGCTGAGCGGGACATCGGGACGCAGCGCCGCAACGGCGGCGCGCATCGCCAAAATCAGCGCCGGTGGATCATTCGATGCGCGCACGATGATGGAAAGGCTGGAGACCTGCCACCATTGCGGACGCTGCAATGAATAGGCATAAACCATCGGGCCAGCCTCGGCGTCCAAAGCATGGCGCACATCACCGACCACGCCGACGACGTGGAGCAGGCGTTTATCGGTGTCCATATTGCCAAACTGAATGCGCTGGCCGAGCGGGTCTTCATGCGGCCAGTACCGCTGCGCTAACGATTGGCTGATGACTGCGACGTGTGGCGAATTAACCGTGTCGCCGCGGTCAAACAGTCGTCCCCGCAAGAGCGGAATGCCCATCGCCGCAAAGTAGCCGGTGCTGGCTGGTGCGTACCCCGCCTGACCCCGCCGCGACGGATCGTTATCAATCAGAAACGTGCCGGTCGCCCCGGGGCCAGTCAGCGGCAAGGAGGCGATGCCGCCGACGGCCGTGACGCCCGGCAATTGTCCGAGCCGATCCAGCAGTTGCACATAGAATCGCCGCAACTGCTCGTCTTCCTCCGGCGTGATCGTCGAAGGCAACGCCAGCCTCATCACCACCGCGCTCCCGGTCTTGAAGCCAGGATCAATTTGCCACAACCGCAAGAAGCTGCGTCCCAACAAGCCCGCGCCCGTGAGCAGTACCAGCGTCAGAGAGATCTGTAATGCGACCAACGCGCCGCGCATTCGCCCGCCCGCAGATTGCCCGCGCCCGGCTTCATTTAATCCCTTCTGCAAATTCTGTCTGGCAAATCGCAACGCGGGCAGCAAGCCCAGCGCGACGGCAATCAACACGGCCAATCCGCAGGCGAATAGCAGAACGCGCCCATCCACCGCAATTACGTTGACACGCGGCAGATTTCTCTGATCGAGTTGGAGCAGCAGCGCCACGCCAGCCCGCGCCAGCAGCGTGCCCAGCGCCGCCGCGAGCAGCGTCATTTCCAGATTTTCGATCACAAGTTGCCGCGCCAGCCGCCATCGCCCAGCGCCCAACGCCGCTCTCACCGTGAATTCGCGCTGCCGCGTGATGTATCGCGCGAGCAGAAGATTGGAGACATTGGCGCACGCCACCAGCAGCAGCATCGCTACCGCGCCAGCGAAGAGCCACAGGTTCTCGCGTGAATTTCGAGTCAGATACTGTTGCGCCGGGATAAGCGTGAAATCCACGGCGTCCATCGCCGTGCCGTGCGTCTGTAGCAACTGCTTGGCGATTGCGCTCAACTCCGCGCGCGCCTCCTCGATCCGGACGCCAGGACGCAGCCGTCCAATCGTCCCCAAGCTGTGCGCCGCGCGTGAAGTGTTCGGCGGCTCGATGCTTCTCGTGACCCAAACTTCAGTCTCCGGCGGGAAGTTGAAGCTCGCCGGCATGACGCCTACGACGGTGCAACTGACACCGTCTACATTCAGCCGCACGTCGCTGAAATCGGCTCGCCCGCCGAGCAGCCGCTGCCAGAAACCAAAGCTGACCAGCACGGCTGCTGGCCCGGGGTACTGCGTCTCTTCAAGCAGAAAGGTGCGGCCCGCGATGGGTTCCACACCGAGGACTTCAAAAATCCGCCGCGAGGCATAAGAGACCCGCGTCCGCACGGCCTCGCTGCCGCCTGTGACTACGAGGTTGCCGCCGCCGACGTGCCCCAACGCCACAAAGCTCTGGCTTCGCGCCTCGAGATCCGCGAAGTCTGGTTCCGAGACTCCCATCGCGCCGCCCGACGCATTGACCTCGCGCAAGTAAACCAGACGCTCCGCTTCGGGAAAGGGAAGCGGCCGCAACAACACTGCGTCCACGACGCTGAAGATCGCCGTCGTCGCGCCGATGCCTAAGCTGAGCGTTATGATCGCAATCAACGCGACGCCAGGCTTTGTTCGCAACATGCGCATGCCATAACGCACATCTTGAAACATCTCATCCTCCAATCTTCCAATCTTCGCGGTTGCAGAAGCAGCGCATCCCAAAACGCTCCGAGACTGCGGCGCAGCAAATCAGTTCTTGTTTTCCAATTGAGCTTGTCCCAATCCACCAGGAGCAACTCGCGGTATCGCAGCTCCGCTTCCCACTCCTGTCGCCAATCGGCGCGCAAACGGCGCGGGACAATCACGCCGATGAATTGGATCAGCCTCAGATGTGGTTTCACGTTCCCCACGGTTATTCCTGCCGCAGCGCCTCTAGCGGATCTACCTGCGCCGCTTTGCGCGCGGGCAGCCAACAAGCTAGCAAAGCTACCAATGTCAGCAATGACGCGATGACGGCGAAGGTCAAAGGGTCAGTCCCCTTCACGCCGTAAAGCTGGTCCGCCACCTGGCGCTGCCACGCCTCCGCGGCGAAATACTCGCTCGCCAGAAGTCGCTTCAGGGCATATCCGGTCAACGCGCCGACACCCAGTCCGAGCAGCACCAGTTTCATTCCTTGCCAGACCACTAGCCGCAAGACGTCGCGGGCTTGCGCGCCCAGCGCCATCCGTATGCCGATCTCGTTTGTGCGTTGTGCGACCGAGTAGGCCAACACGCCTGACAGTCCGATGCCCGCGAGCAGTAGTGCCAGCCCGCCGAAAAAGCTAAGCAGCAAGGCGTACAAGCGTTCCTGTCCCAACGTGGCCTGCGAGCGCGCTGTTTGCGAGTTGATCTCTGTGACCGGCAAGTCGCCGTCGAGTTCGCGCACGACTTGACGCACGGTAGCGGCGAGCGCGGTTGGTTCGGCCGCCGTGCGCAGGGCGAAATGCATCTCGCCGAGAACGTCGCCTTCCTGCTGCCACGGAGTGTAGATCAGCGGCTTGATCTCTTCGCGCTGGCTCCTGTATTTGGTGTCAGCGACCACGCCGATGATCTCGACTTCGTGTTTGCGGTTGCTACCGGGGAACGTGACGTGTTTGCCAAGCACGTCTTCATTCGGGAAGAACTTGCGTTCGAAGGTTTGACTTACGATGGCGACTCGGGGCGCGCGCTGGTCATCATGCGCCGTGAAGCACCGCCCACGCAGGAACGGAATTTCCATCGTCGCAAAATAGTTCTCGCGGATCATCTGCCGGTTGGTGTCGTGTTCCACGGCAGTCTTTTCATTCCCCCCGGGCAGCAGGATGTCCTCGTACCAATTTTCATTGGCGATGAGCGCGATCCTTCCGAATGTTGCAGCCTGCACGCCAGGCAGGTTATCCAGCCGCTCAAAGAGTTGCTGGTAGAACTGCATCAACCGCTCGGCTTTGTATCCACCCTGCTCCGGCTGCAACGCGAAGACCAGGAGGTTTTCCTGATTGAAGCCCAGGTTGACTCGTTGCAGATTGGAGAGCGTGCGGATGAACAAACCGGCGCCGACCAATAACAGCAACGAGAGTCCGACCTGCGCGACGATCAGCCCCTTGCTCAGCCGCGACACCGCGCCTGTCGTGCGTCGGCTCTGTTTGAGCGCGGTCGCCAAATCGAGGCTGGTCGCACGCCACGCGGGCGCCAATCCGAACAGCGCACCCGTGAAGAGCGAGACGCCAAGCGTGAACACGAGCACCCGCCAATTCAAATTAACGTCCACGCCGCTGGGCAAGAATCTCGTGTCTTTGTCGGTCAGTGTCAGGAGCGCGCTCTTACCCCAGAAAGCGAAGAGCACGCCAACCGCGCCTCCCAACGCAGCGAGCAGCACACTTTCAGTCAGCAGTTGTCGCACCAGGCGCCAGCGCCCCGCGCCGACCGCGAGCCGCACGCTGATTTCCGGGCCGCGCAAGGCCGCCCGTGCCATCAACAGGTTTGCAACGTTGGCGCACGCAATCAGCAGCACAAGCGCCACAACGATGAACAAACCGTAGATCGTGGTTGAATACAGTCTGCGGCGGTCCAGCATCCCACGGCTCCCGGATTCCGCAATCAGGCGCGGGTAATCTTTCTGCTCGAGTTGCGCCGGTTCATTCGCCTTGCGCGGCGGCGGCCTGACCTCCAACGCGGCGGCTTGAAAAGTAGCGTTCAAGCTGTCGCGCGCCTGTTCGTAGGTTGCGCCCGGTTTTAGCCGCCCCATCAAGTTCAGCCACCAGACGCCTGGTTCTTTCGCCGTGCCCAATCTGCTTTGTTCGCCCAACAGCAGTGGCTCGCAGGCAACCGGGACGGTGACGGCGGGGTGATAATCCACTTGCGACGTGCCGGTGAAAGCGGCCGGCGTCACGCCGATGATGGTGAACGACAGCTTGTTGAGGTTGAGCTGTTGGCCGATGACGGAGGGATTCGCGCCAAACCGCTCTTGCCAAAACTGATGGCTGAGCACGACCACTGGCGCTGCGCCTTGCCAATCATCTTCGTCAGTGATTCCGCGCCCCAGAGTTGGTTGCATTCGCAGCCCGGCGTAATAGCCGCCGGACACGGCTTCCCCTTTGACAATCTCCGCCTGCTCCCCCACCACCGCAGTCACTTCGTGGATCGGAGCGAAGGCAAAGAAATCGCTGAGCGGGCTTTCCGGCGCAACGGCGCGCGCCTGGCGCATCTTTTCAAAGACCTCGTGGCGAAACAGCGAAAGTCCTTTTGTGTTCGGCGGCCCGGGCACGAACGACGTGCCGCTCATTCCATTCACTCTGAACGAGAGTCCGGCTTGCCATTCAAAGAGCACCAACCGCTCCGGCTCAGCGACCGGCAAGGTCCTCAGCAACACAGCGTCCACCACACTGAATAATGCGGTGTTCGCCCCTATGCCCAGCGCCAGGGAAAGCACGGCGACCACCGTGAAGCCTTTATGCTTGAGCAGCATTCGCACGCCGTAACGCAAATCTTGAAACACCTCGTCCTCCAATCTTTGTGGTTGCAACGCCAGCGCATCCCAGAACGCGCCGAGACTGCGGCGGACCAGATCAAATCTTGTTTTCCAATTGAGGTTGTCCCAATCAGCCAGCAGCAACTCGCGGTATCGCAACTCAGCTTCCCACTCCTGCTTCCAATCCGCTCGCAAGCGGCGCGGCACAATCACGCCGATCAAGGCGATCAGCCAGAGCCAGAAACGAAAGCGCGTTGTTTGCGTCAAACCAGCCATTGGTTTCACTCGTGCCTCAGCGCCAGCAGCGGATCAACTTGCGTCGCCCGGCGGGCAGGGAAATAACAGGCCACCGACGCCACCACCAGCAGCAGTACGGGAAGCAACACAAACGTCCACGGATCAGTCGCGCTCACGTCGAAGAGCAGCGTCTCCATCAAGCGCGTCAGTGCGAATGAAGCCACTAACCCGAACGCCACGCCGAGCAGTGTCAGCTTCATCCCCTGCCCCTGCACCAACCGCAGTACATCTCGCGCCTCGGCGCCCAACGCCATCCGAATGCCCAACTCGTGTGTGCGTTGCGCAACCGAGTAGGCAATCACGCCGTAAATCCCGATGGCGGCCAGCAACAACGCCAGCCCCGCAAACACTCCCAGCAACGTCATCAATACGCGACGTTCTGCAATTGAGTCTGCGAGCGTGGCGTCGAGTGTGGTCAGGCCGGCAACGCCCAGGTCTTTATCCACCGCCGCAACTGCTTGCTTGAGCGCGCCAGCCACCATTTGCGGTTCGCCTTTGGGACGCACCAACAGGCTCATAAACGACCAGACGCTTTGCGGGTGCGGAACGTAAGCGAGCGGCGGCGCTTCGCTCTCCAACTTCAACTGTCTGACATCGCCGGCGACGCCAACGATCTCGAACCAGACCGGAGGCCTCCGAGTGCCGAGGTGAATGCGTTTGCCGGCGACCTCTTCGTTCGGGAAAAAGCGTTTGGCGAAACTTTGATTGACGATGACTACGCCAGGGGCTTGTGCATCGTCGTGGATGCTGAAAGCCCGGCCGCCGAGCAGCGGGATTTGCAACGTGCGGAAATAATCCGGGCTGACAGGAATTTGCCCGGCAAACAACCCCTGCGGAGTTTCGGGACGGCCTTCGATGATGAAGATGCGCGAGTTGTAAATGTCACTCAGCGGCGAGTAGGCGGCGGTAGCTGTGGCCTCAACACCGGGCAAGGCTTGCAGCTTCTCGGTGATTTGTTGCAGGAAAGCGGTGCGCTTTTCAGGTTGCCCGTAACGCGCATCCGGGAGGTTGAGATTCAATGTCACCACGCCTTCCGGCTTGAAGCCCGGATCAACCGCCTGCAACTTGAGAAAGCTTTTGATGAGCAGTCCCGCGCCCACCAGCAACACCAGCGACAACGCGATTTCAACGACCATTAGCCCTGCGCGCAAGCGTTGGCCGTCCGGTCTGGATGCCGCGCTGCCTTTCAAAACCGCACTCGGTTGCTGAAGCGAAACCTGCAATGCCGGCATCAAACCGAACACTGCGCCCGTCAACAGAACAGCCAACGCCGTGAAGCCGAGCGCCCGGCCATCGAGCGCGACCTCATCCAATCGAGCCAGCTTCAGCACACTGAGCCCCTTCAACCAACTCAGACTCCACACGGCCAACAGCAATCCCGCTATGCCACCGAACGCCGCCAGCAGCAGGCTCTCCGTCAACAACTGCCGCAGCAAACGCCCGCGACTTGCGCCCAACGCCGCGCGCACGGCCATCTCCCGTTCTCGGCCCGACGCGCGGGCCAGCAGCAGGTTGGCGATGTTGGCGCAGGCAATCAGCAACACAAAGGCGACCGCGCCAAACAACACCAACAACGGTCTGCGAATCGCGCCCGTCAACTGCTCGTTGAGCGGCCTCAGATCGAAATGATCCCGCGTGGATCGCGCGGATTGCGCCGCCAACTCTGCCGCCATGCTGTCCATCCCGGCGTGCGCCTGTTCGCGAGACAAACCCGGCTTCAGGCGAGCCAGCACGTTTATGAAATAGGCCTGACGATTGGCCTGCGGGTCGAGCGTCAAGGTCCTCCAAAGCCTGGTCTCATCGGGATAATTGAAGCCCGGCGGCATCACTCCAATCACAGTGCAGGGCCGAGCATTGATGGTCACTTGCTGTCCGATGATGCCCGGTGCAGCGCCGAATTGCTGCTGCCATAACGCGTGACTGAGCACGACCACGGCTTCCGCCCCCGGTTTGTCTTCGTCGGGCAGAAAGCCGCGCCCTAACAGCGGCGGCACGCCCAGCGTCTCGAAAAAGCCAGCCGAGACATTGGCGCCGCGCACCAATGCCGCTTCATCCGCACCAGCAAGATTGAAGCGCCCATTGGTAAAAGCCGTCATCTGCTCGAAGACCTGATTCCGCTGTTGCCAATCAATGAAAAGCGGCACCGAGCTGGGGAGGTCTTTGGCCGTCTGCTCGGCATTCGCGCGCCAGACCATCACCAGCCGCTCCGGGTTCTTGAACGGCAGCGGCTTGAGCAACATGGAATTGACCATCGTAAAAATGGTCGTGTTCGCGCCGATGCCGAGGGCGAGTGTGACGACGGCAATCAACGTGAAGCCGGGGTCCTTCAGCAGCATTCGTATGCCGTAACGCAGGTCTTGAAACATCTCGTCCTCCAATCGCTGCGGTTGTAACAGCAGCGCATCCCAAAACGCGCCAAGACTGCGCCGCAGCAGATCAAGTTTGGTTTTCCAGTTGAGCTTGTTCCAATCAGCCAGTAACTCTTCGCGATGTCTTAACTCGGCCTCCCATTCTTGCTTCCAATCGGCGCGCAGTCTTCGCGGAACGATCACGCCGATGACGTTGATTAACCAAAGATGCGGCTGTTTGTGGCGCTTGCTGGACCGGTTTGAGAGCGACATCTGAAACCCCGCTGATCATCCTCGTTCACGAGAGGGCTTGATCTTCGATGGGTAAGGCGCGAGATTTTCCAACATCCGGTAGCGTTTTGTGGCTTCGGCTAAGGCGTCTTTTCCGTCGGAGGTCAATTCGTAATACTTGCGCGGAGGCCGTCCTTCACGTTGAGCGATACCCGCCTTCTCCCATTTGGAATCAATGAGACTCGTTTCCTCGAGCCTGCGCAGCGCCGGGTAGACGGTCCCACTCGGCAAGCCGGTGATATCCATAATGTCGAAGCCGTATTGATAGCCGTTAGACAGCGCTTGCAGGATCGCCGCCGCCGAATGAGAGAGGTACGCTTTCGGACTCATCAGCCCTCCTTTGACTGTCCTGAGTAGGATGCTAGTTATATAGAATGCTACATAGGCTGTCAAGGTTGAAGGTTGGCTGCCCCTTTTCTCGTTTACAGCAAGATCGCTCGTGTAGTAAAAAGCGAACGATCGCGCTGCAAGAGGTGCGGTATGGAAGCCATATGCGAGATCAGCAAGCCGCAACACAGGGACGCCACCCGCGGACAGGTATTCTCGATCGCCTGCAGCCCGTCGCAACTCCCAGTCTGTTAAGATTGCTCGGCAAGAAAAGCGCCGCGCGTAAGACCACCACCAACAGAACGACAAAACGAAAGGAGTCAGCATGAGTGACAAACACCACGACGTTGCGTTGATTTTGAAGCTGTATGAGCTTCGCCGCGAGGAGGGGATTCGCCGCGCGCGCAAATGGTACTTCACCGAGTTCAACCCACAGAGCGCCGAGGACATTGTGAAGATCTTCGGCAGCGGACACGACGGAAGCGCCTACTATCGAATGATAACTTCCTACTGGGAAATGGCCTCGTCTTTTGTGAACAACGGCGGAATAGACGAGAAGATGTTCCTGGATGCCAACGGAGAGCACGTCGGGGTGTTCTCGAAGCTCGAGCCGTTCATCACCGAAGTGCGGGAGGCGATCGGCCAGCCGGACTACCTGCGCCAGCTCGAAACTCTGGTTGGCAAAACACCAAACGCGAAGGAGCGGCTCGACCGGCTTCGCGGAGTATTTTCACGCTGGTCAAAGATCGCAAAGGAGTCAGCGTAATCGAGGAGGATTGCAATGCGATTTATCACAGTCTTCAGCCTTGTCACCGTCATGTTGTCCGGCATGATCTTCTCGGTTTTGGCAGGTTCGTATTCGGACAAGAAACTCACCAAAGCAGACGTCGACGCAATGATGAAGGAGCTTTCCAACTGGGGGCGCTGGGGCAAAGACGATCAGCTTGGCGCAATGAACCTGATCACTCCGGCGAAGCGAAAGCAAGCCGCGGCGCTGGTGAAAGACGGCGTTTCAATTTCGCTGGCGCGCGACACCAACACCGAAACTGCACCGGACAACGCGCAGCCTTACGAGCATTCGATGACGCTGAGCGGCGTCGGCAATCGCGGACAGTTCAGCCTGGATAAGATCGGCGTCTCTTTTCACGGCTACCAACACACGCATTTGGATGCGCTCTGTCATATGTTCTGGCAGGGCAAAATGTATAACGGATTCTCGCAGGAAGAAGTCACTAAAGAGGGCGCAGCAAAACTCTCGATCGCGAATCTGAAGCCGGGCGTCTTCACCCGTGGGATTCTGATTGACCTGCCTAAGCTCAAAGGCGTGCCGTACCTTGAACCCGGAACGCCGATTTATCCCGAAGACCTGGATGCGTGGGAGAAGATGGCGAAGATCAAGGTTTCACCGGGAGATGTCATCTTCGTCCGCACTGGACGATGGGCACGCCGGGCCGCGGTTGGCGCCTGGGATGTGAGCGGGAAGTCTGCCGGGCTTCACGCTTCGTGCGCAAGATGGATCAGGCAACGCGACGTTGCGATCATCGGGAGCGATGTGGCGAGCGACTTGCTCCCTTCAGGCATCGACGGCGTGTCGCATCCGATTCATCAACTGGTGCTGGTAGCGATGGGCGTGCATATCTTCGACAACTGCGATCTTGAAGCCGTGAGCGAAGCCTGCGCAAAACGCAATCGATGGGATTTCTTGCTGACGGCCGCGCCGATCGCGGTGGTCGGCGGCACTGGATCGCCGCTCAATCCGATTGCTACCTTCTGATCAGTGACGGTGTTTGGGAGATCGAATGGAATCGCCAGGTCGACTACTTATCACGATGGTGCTCGCTGGAGTTGTGTCTGTTTCCTCCGAGGGCATTGCCGCTTTTCGCAACGACGCCGAGCAACAGCAACCGCCGCAGGCTGATCCGGCGAGCGCCGAGATCTACCAGCAGAAATGCGCGATGTGCCATGAAAACCCGGTGGATCGAGTCCCGCCTCGATTCCTGATCGCGAGACGCTCGGCCGAGGATGTCATCCACACTCTGACCACCGGCGCGATGAAACAACAAGCGGCCGGCCTAAACGCCGATCAGATTCGAGCGCTCGCGATTTATCTCACCGGCAAACAGCCCGGCGCGCCTGTTCAGGCAAACCTCGAAGCGAACCGCTGCAAGGGCAGCGGCGGACCGATTAATCTCAACGGCCCCCAGTGGAACGGATGGGGACGTGACAATCAGAACTCTCGCTATCAGCCCAAGCCGGAACTAAAAGCTGAAGACGTTCCCAAGCTGAAGGTGAAGTGGGCCTGGTCGCATCCCGGTCCGATGGCGACTGGACAGCCGGTGATCATCGGCGATCGTCTCTATATCACTACCGAGGTGGGACAGATCTTTTGCTTGAACGCGCAAACGGGTTGCACGTATTGGACGATGAACGCCGGAGCAGCAGTTCGCGCCGCGATGAGCGTCGGTCCGCTGCCTCCCGGATCGCAGGCCAGGTTTGCGCTTTATTTCGGCGATGAGAAATCAAACGTTCAGGCTGTGGATGCCGCGACCGGAAGGCTGCTGTGGAAGACGAAGATCGAGGAGCATCTGCTCTCGCGGATAACCGGCTCGCCGGTGCTGTACCGGGACCGGATCTATGTGCCCGTTTCCTCTTTTGAAGAGACCGCCGGACGCGACAGCAAGTATGAGTGCTGCACGTTTCGCGGCAGTGTTGTAGCGCTCAACGCCTACTCGGGCAAGGTCCTCTGGAAGACGTTCACGGTCCAGGATGTGCCGAAGCCCTTTAAGAAAAACTCCACCGGCACGCAGATGTACGGTCCCGCCGGCGGCGCAATCTGGTCGGCCCCGGCACTCGATCTGAAACGTAAGCTGATTTACGCCGGCTCCGGCAATTCATACACCGATGCCGCAACGGCGCTCACTGACGCGATCATTGCATTCGACATGGAGACGGGCAAGATCAAGTGGTCGAATCAAGTCACTCCCAAAGACAATTTCCTGGTAGGCTGCCGCCAGCCCGGCGTCGGCAACTGCCCTGAAGAAGCGGGACCCGACTATGACTTTGGCAGCTCCCCGATTCTGCACACGTTGCCCAACGGCAAGCAGGTCATTCTGGCCGGGCAGAAGTCCGGCGTGATGTATGCGCTTGATCCCGGCGACAACGGTAAGATTCTGTGGCAAGTGAAAGTAGGTAACGGCGGCGCGCTCGGCGGGATCGAGTGGGGATTCGCAGCCGATTCGGAAAACGCTTACGTGCCGATGGCCGACGTGTTTGGCGCGGGCCGTAAGCCGGGCATAACCGCCTTGAAGATCGCAACCGGAGAGAAGCTTTGGTATGTGCCGGCGCCTCCGGCGAAATGCAGTTGGGGAACGACACGTTGCGCCAACTCTCAATCTCAAGCGGCGACGGTCATTCCCGGCGCAGTCTTTTCAGGAACCGCGGACGGGCATCTGCGGGCTTACTCGACCAAAGACGGAACGGTGATCTGGGACTTTGATACGGCGGCCGAGCCCTACGACGGCGTCAACGGAGTGAAGGCGAAGGGCGGCACGTTGGATGGCGGCGGACCAACGATCGCGAATGGAGTGCTGTACGTGAATTCCGGCTACGGCCGGATCATCGGCCAGCCGGGCAATGTGCTGCTGGCGTTCACGGTTGATGGTAAGTGATTCGGACGGTTCTTTTAGAACGGGCGTATACCTGAGAGAATTAGGAGCGAATGCGCGACGAAGTCGATCAAAGAGGCACGAGCGCTGCAACCCAACCGGGAGGGAGTATCACCATTCCTCCCGAGCTTGCGGACGTGGTGAGAGTGGGTGTGCGCGCCGGCCGCGAAGTGCCGGGCAGTGTGGCGCTGGGCGGTTCAGTGTGTGCTCTCTTCGCTCATCATAGAGAGTCGATCGACATCGATTTTGTTCTTACCGATCTCAACAAACGATTTCAGGAAGTGAGAGAACATCTGTTAGAGGTTCCCGGATGGAAGGAGGCGCGGATCAGGGTCCCAGTCCTGATTCTCGGCTCGCTTGACGGCGTTGAGGTTGGCTATCGTCAGCTTCGCCGTTCGGCGCCGCTCGAGACACAGGAAGTTGAAACGCCGGAAGGGACGTTGATCATCCCGACGCTGGCGGAGATGCTGAGAGTGAAGGCTTTTCTCATCTACGAGCGGGATACCACTCGAGACTTCGTTGATTTTGCCGAGCTGTCTCGTCTACTCGAACCGGACGAAGTAGTGGATGCTCTGAGTGTGCTTGATGAGAAGTTTGGTTGGGAAAAGCAGCCGTCGATCATCCTCGAAGTGACTAAGGCCCTTATGCGGCCCGAGCCGCACGACCGAGGCACCAACGGATTCGAGACGCTTCGGTTTCTCGATCCTAAGCTAAAGACCTGGGAAGAAGTGGCGGCGCAGTGCTGCGACATCGGGCGGCGTCTGGCGGTTAGAACGTTAGGTGGGAACTCAGATGCAACATAGGAATATCAACACTGAAGAATGGTCGCGAATGGCGATTGATTCTCTTTTTGAGCGCGGAGTTCTTCCCGATTGGCGCGAATTCGCGCAAGCCTTGCGGCGGGACGCTGACCTAGCAAGCGAAACCCTCCTAATGTGTGAGCGCCATCCCAACAAAGCGTCGGCCGCGCTTGCCCGCACACTGGCCGAGCATTTTCACCCTGAACTTCTTCGGCGGTGACCATCACGATGAGCAACAGCCCGAACCTCCTCTCAGGACTGCGTGTGATCGACTGCGGCACCTACATCGCCGGGCCGGCCGCGGCTACCATGATGTCCGACTTCGGCGCCGAGGTGATAAAGATCGAGCGCCCTCTAGGCGGCGATCCTTATCGATACCTTTCATTTCTTCCAGGAATGGCCGTCTCCGAACATAACTATTGCTGGCTGCTCGACGCACGGAACAAGAAGAGCCTTGCCCTCGATTTGCGAGACGAAGCCGGGCGCGAGATCCTCCGCAAACTTATCGCCACTGCCGATATCTTCATCACCAATTACTCGCCTGATCTCGCTGACAAATTTCAAGTGCGTTACGAAGACATCGAGCCGCTCAACCCTCGCCTTATCTACGCGCACATCACCGGCTACGGGGAAGCCGGGGATGACGTCAATAAACCGGGCTACGATACGACGGCCTATTGGGCGCGCTCAGGGTTGACGGGAATCATGTTCGATCTGACCACCGCCACGGGCGCAACCCCGTGCGGAACCGGGGACCACCCGGTGGCGCTCGCGCTGTTCGGGGCAATCATGCTTGCGCTGTATCGGCGTCAAATTACCGGACACGGATCCAAGGTATCGACATCCCTGATGGCGACCGGCGCGTGGAGCAACAGTTGTCAGATCCAAGCCGCGATGCTCGGCGCGGTGTTCCCGGTTAAGCGCACTCGCTTCTCCGCGTTAAACCCGTTGGTGAATCAGTATCAAACTCGCGACGGCCAACGATTCATGTTTTGTTGTCTCGATACCAGGCGCGACTGGGGCCGAATCTGCCGGGCCATTGGGCATACTGAGTTGAGTGACGACGCTCGCTATTCGACTGTCGAGGCGCGCTTCGAGCGAGGAGAAGAGGTGGTCGCTCTGCTGGATGAATCTCTCGCGACGAAAGATATGGCCGAGTGGCAAGCGTTGTTCGACGAGCAAGGCGTCATATGGGGTCCTATCCCGACGATGGATCGCGTAGCGGCGGACGCGCAGATGAAAGCGAACGGTGTTTTCGCTGAGTTTGAACATCCGCAACTTGGCAGCGTTCCAACCGTCAACAACCCGATCAACGTGAACGGCGTCGCCAAGGAGAAACCGCAACTCGCGCCTGGAATAGGCCAGCACTCTCTGGAAATCCTGAGCGCCCTCGGCTATGAAGGTCAGGCCATACAGGAATTGATGCGTCTGGGTGTGATTGCGGTGCCGCTAGCATGAACCGCCTTTCAACGAACCGGGGGCGAAGGCTCCCGCTCTTGATCTGTAAATAAGCGCGGTCTGTCCCGGATCAGGCTTTCCAGGTAGTGTAATTGTAGTATTATTCAGTTTCCTGGTTTCACTGCTGTTGGCCTCACGAGCCTGTTGCGGTACTCGCACCCGGCGGCATCCTCGCCAAAGCGGCCCGTGGATCCAAAGACAATTCAGTTTGCGCTCCGGATCAGTTGTCGTTAGTAAATGGCCAAACCACATCTGTGCCCCGGAATCGCTGCAGCCCAATGACGAAAAAAGACGACGCCACAGCAACAGCGCTTTCCGAGATCTCTGATAGCGGGCTGATTTCGCATCTCGGCGCCGGGTTCTATCCGGTCAATGCTCAGTTCGAGTTCGCGATTGGAACCTTGCCATATCCTCCATCGAATGGCCCGTGGTTAGAGAGACTCTGTTTTCTTCTGCTGCGTAGCCAGGGATTCGTGCCGCGCTATTTTGGAAACTCCGGCCAGAAGGACCGAGGCGTTGATCTCCTGGTGACCTCCGGTGATCAGTTGTTTGTCTATCAATGTAAGAATGTCCAGTCCTTCTCGCCTGGCGATATGGCGAAAGCGCTGAAACGCTTTGAAGACGAGTGGCTGAAATCGTCAGGTCTGCCAAAGCCCAACAAGTTTATTCTGTGCTGTCCATCCCTGCTTCGCGGGCGAGAGCCAAACGAGGATTGGACAAAGCTCGAACGCGATTTTCAGTCGAGAACCGGTGTCGACGTTGAATGTTGGCATCGCAACTTTCTCGACGAAACTCTCAAGTCCCTGCCGGACATCGTCGCCGAAGTCTTTTCAGATCAAATAGCCACGTTGTTCTGTGAGTGCGACGATTGGAACTACGATCAATTCTCACCCGTTGTCGCAGACTCGCCCGACCGTTACATCAAACGATACCAAGAACGCAAAGCTACTGACCGTATCTACCTCGATCCCGACCTGGCCGCTGAGTTCACCGAGAAGCTGGAACGGAACGGCAGCGTGTTGATTATGGGACTTCCCGGTTCTGGCAAAACCACCACCTCGTTTGCGCTGGCAGAAGAGTTACCAAACAGGCGCACTTACTATGTCACGTTGCGAGAGACCATATCCGACAACGATCTGGTAAATGGAATCGGAAACAGACTCAGCCGGCAAACGATCTTTCTGGTGGACGACTGCCAGGGCAGGTTCGCACAACTCGACAGCGTGATGAACAGGGTCAACAGGCTGCTACAGGGCAAACGCAATCAAGCCTTTTTTGTCTTCCTTACACGCACAACGCCCACGCCCGGCGATCTGGTTCGGGGCGACGATATGACGGAATTCGAGGAAGAGTTGAAACAGGCTGACTCTGTTCTGAGATTCACGGTCGATCAGCAGACATTCCGCCGCATCATTGAGCAGACCAAGCCCGAGTTTGGATCGCTTTCGGACGAGCGTTTGGCAAGCATCTACGAATTCACCGGCCATGACCTGTTCCTGCTCGACCAGATGCTCGAAACGATCGACGACGAGAGGGGAATTGATGACCTCAACCTCGAATATCTTTTCGGGAAGACGATTGTCCGCTACTTCGGCAAGGGAACTGTTGACCGGCCCGGCTTTATGAATCTGGCGGCGCTGGCGCAGTTCGAGATTGCGCCCCGCGTGGCCGGATTCCCAATTGATCTGGAAACCGAGGACGCGAGGGCGGCTGCCGAACTGGTTGTGCAGGCAGGCCGCCCGCCGCGTTATTTCTTCCTGCATTCCTCAGCTGCGGAGCTAGTCTTTCGCGCGCTGGTGAAGAATGACGGAATCGAGGATCACGCCGGTACAGCAGCCGGTTACCTGATCCAATTTTTCAAAAGCCGCTCGCCCGATGACAAAGCTCTGGCGGACGATCTTTCGAAGGCGATCCGAAACCGTCTGAAGCTCGCAGACGATGAGGCGGAAGAGAATCGGTTGAAGAGCGCCTTCCTTGCCGACGAAGGAATCTATGCACTGATCGAAGGCAGTTTTGAAACGCTACCGCTCAACCTAGTGGCATCATGCCTGATCGCTTTGAAGAACTCTAGCTCGTCAGTGCTGGAGCGCTATCTAGCGTTGGTGGGCGGCAAAATTGAAGACGGAGCCGTGTTGAAATCGGCAGCCACCCACCCATTCTGGGAAAGCAACATGTTCTTGTGGCTGATGAAGAGAGCTTATCAGCCTTTGTTCATCATTCTGAGCAAACAATTCTCTGATAGTGGCGATCGCTCGTTACTGAGAACAACCGATCTCCCGGATTACCTTAGACTCCTCTCGACGATCGCCGGATCCGAAAAGCACGTGTGGTTTGAGTCGCTCAATCTCATACCGGATGATGAAATCGAGGCGATGATTCAGCGAACAATGAATGCCGGTCGCTCCATCGGCACGCTGCATTTCGCATTGCGTGAAGTGAAGCATAACGCCAAACCGTTGCTGATCCTATTGGAAGAGAAAATCGGCGCAGCACGATTCCTCCGCCTGATCGCCGCCAACGGCTCGATCTTCGAGTTGTTCATGCTGATTCGGTACTCCTCGCTGCCGATGGCTGAGAAATTGATCGCTTCGCTCGACGACCCCCTGCTGGATCAACTAATCGAGCAGACCATCACGTTCGGGCGCTCCATTGGCACGCTCAACTTAGCGTTGCGCGAATTGAAGCAGAACGACGAAGCGTTGCTCACGCGTTTGGAAGGGAAGATTGGCGCGGCACGCTTGCTCCGCCTGATCGTTGCCAACGGCTCGATCTTCGAGTTGTTCATGCTTATTAAGAACTGCTCGCTGCCGATGAGTGAGAACCTGATCGCGGCGCTCGACAACCCGGTGCTGGATCAACTCGTCGACCAGACCATCTCCTCTGGACGCTCCATTGGTTCGCTACATTGGACGCTGGAGTATTTGAAACTGGCCAACGGTATGTTGCTGCGCAAGCTGGAAGAGAAGATCGGGGAGAGTCGCTGGTGGCGGCTTGTTTGTTCTTTTGGATCGATCAGCATTCTAGTAGATCTGCTGCCAGCAATGGACAATTCATTCCGGCAAAGGTTCGTACAGGCGGCCAGGGGATTGTCCGCCGAAGCGTGGCAGAAACTGCTGCTGCAAAGAGATTTCTACGACCTTTGCTACTTCGTCAAGAACGTTCCATTCTTCTTTTCCGCGAAATTCCGCCCTGAGTTTCTCAAGCCGATCTTTGTGACATTGATACAAGCCGGAGACTGGAAAGCGCGAAACACTGGATGGTCGCTGCTCTCCGCCGCAGAGGACTCAGTAGGCAAGAACTATCTGGTGAAATTGCTCTATGAACAGATCGGGGACATACAACCTGGCGCCTTGAGCTTCCCCGCTATCGCCGAAGCTGCTCACTGCGTGAATCTACTGTGGCGGCTGCTTCCGGCAAAGCGGAGAGAATTGCTCGACGCGTTGCATCGCTTCGTCGCGGAAGGCAAGCCGATTTACTGCGACCCGGCATATATGCGCTCGGTGCGTTTCCTCTTCTCAACGCTGGCCACTCCGCAGGCCGAAGATGCAGATGCTCGCATGATGCACGCCATCGGCAATGCGCCAGCAGTCGCGCCACTCTGTGCTAAGGCGACAACGCTGGATATGTTCCTCTACCTTTGGAATCTCTACGCTCTCTGGTTTGAATGGAAAAGTCCGCAGGAGAACTCTTTCGTCGGGTTCCTGCGTATCGAGATTGTGGAAGCGACGATTGCCAGCTTGCCCAAACGGTTTCGCGCGGCCAAGGACGAGAAGGAAACTGGCAACCTCATAACATTGACAGGGCTGTTGTCGTTTCTCGGCGTGACCGTCGACCGGCCGAGCGCGGCGGAGGACTTCGCGTCGAGGCTCCTGTCTTTCGACAAGTTGATCGACCGTCTCGATGAGGATCGACCTTTCATCCCGTCAGTCTTCTACCTGTTAGGATTGGAATGGCTCTATCAAGCGGATCGTGGCGTCCCAGCGGTCGTCTGGTGGGATGAGTTAGGAAAAGCGAACGACTACCCTGAAACTACTGCGGCGTTGGAGTACGTAAAAGTCGAAGCGACTAAGCGATCAAGAGTGTTTTAGCCGCTCGCTGTGTTGAAAATCTATTGCGAGGGAGACTCACTAGTTGAGTTTTGCAAAGATGGAACGTGGACGGATGGAATCGAAGTCTGAGCACAAGATCAATCTGACGCTTGACGATCACGATGAGCGCGGATGCGTGGCTCGCATCGTCGTCGATTATCAGGCGCGGCTCAATATTCTGAACAGCGAGTTGATCCGCCAACTAACCGAGGCGGTCAACGGTCTTGCTGACAATGAACGGCTGCGAGTGTTGATTCTGACAGGCGCGGGCGACGGAGCCTTCATCGGCGGAGCTGATATCAACGAGATGGCTGCGCTGGACAATTCGTCTGCGCGCGATTTCATCTCGCGATTGCATGAAGCCTGCGTCGCGCTGCGCGAGTTGCCGGTGCCGGTGATAGCCAGAATCTCCGGCTATTGTCTTGGCGCGGGATTGGAGATCGCGGCCTCGTGCGATCTGCGAGTTGCCGCCGACCATTCCACTTTCGGGATGCCCGAAGTCAGAGTCGGAATTCCCTCGGTCATTGAAGCCGCGCTGCTTCCGCGACTGATCGGATGGGGAAAGGCCGCCGAGTTGATCTACACAGGCGAGTCAATCTCGGCCTTCGAGGCTCTGGCTTGTGGCCTCGTCGAGCGAGTCGTCCCGCGCGAGCAGCTTGACCATGCTGTAGAGAGGTGGACGCAAGCGATTCTGGAAGCCGGCCCGCGTGCTGTGCGTTTGCAAAAGGAGTTGATCCGCGAGTGGGAACGATTGCCGCTCGATCAGGCGATTGAGCGAGGCATAGAGTCATTCGTTGCGGCCTATGATACCGACGAGCCTCGTGCAATGATGAAAGGATTTCTCGGGCGCCGGGAAAAGAAAACCGGGCTCTAGTGACTTGTAACGGCCATTTCGCTCGCGATCAAATGGGTATCGAAATCCGTGCGAATCTGTCAAATCCGCGTCATCGGTGGTCTATGAGTTCGTAAGAATCGTCTTGCCAGCGCCGCATAGACCACGGATGACACTGATTCGACGGATTTGCGCGGATACCGCTCCTTCATTAGTTGCAAGCTTCGAACAAACCGGCCGCGCCTTGACCGCCCCCGATGCACATCGTCACCACGCCGTACTTCGCTTTGCGGCGCAGCATCTCGTTTGCAATCGTCCCAACCATCCGCGAGCCGGTCATCCCGAATGGATGGCCGATAGCGATCGAGCCGCCGTTGACGTTCAGCTTCGCCGGGTCTAGTCCAAGTTGATCGCGACAGTAGACAACCTGCACCGCGAATGCTTCGTTAAGCTCCCACAAGTCGATGTCATCGACCTGCAATCCATGACGCTTGAGCAGTTTAGGCACCGCAAACACCGGCCCTATTCCCATCTCATCCGGCTCGCAGCCGGCAACCGCAAAGCCTCGGAAGATCAGCTTGGGCGTTATTCCCAGCGCCCTGGCGCGGTCGGCTGACATCAGCAACGTCGCCGAAGCGCCGTCAGACAACTGCGATGAGTTGCCCGCCGTAACGGTTCCCTCTCCGCTGGTCTGATCGAAGTAAGGCTTCAACCCGGCGAGCCCCTCGAGCGTCGTGTCAGGCCGGTTGCACTCGTCGCGGTCGCACAGGTGTTCTTCCTTCTCGACGATCTCCCCGGTCTTCTTGTCCAGAATTCCGCGGGTCACTTTCATCGGCGCGAGCTCCTCGTTGAAAAACCCCTGGGTATAGGCGCGGGCCGTGCGCTGCTGGCTCGACAGCGAGTAGATATCCTGCGCGTCGCGGCTGACCTTGTAACGCTTGGCGACGACTTCGGCGGTGTCACCCATCACCATGTAGATGCCCGGCTTGTGCTCGAGCACCCAGGGGTTCGGGTGGTTATCGCGTGACATCATCGTGATGCTCTCGACCCCACCGCCTATGGCTGCGTCGGCGCCCTCGTTCATGATCTGGTGGGCGGCCATCGCGATCGATTGCAGACCAGAAGAGCAGAAACGATTGACTGTCGTCGCGGCCACCGACACCGGCAGCCCGGCCCGGATCGTCGCTACCCTGGCGACGTTGGTTCCCGAGACGCCGTGTGGCTGACCGCAGCCGAGGATCACGTCTTCGATTTCGGCGGGATCCAGTTGCGGCGTTTTGCGCAGCACGTCCTTGATGCAATGCGCGGCCAGATCATCGGGGCGCGTCAAATTGAACGAGCCGCGAAACGATTTCGCCAGGGGCGTTCGCGAGCTCGCTACTACTACTGCCTCTCTCATCGTCAACTCCTTTCCCTTATGAAGAAGTTCGTTACTTGCCTGACGCGGCGCGGCCCTTTTCCTTGTCGAAGTCCGCGAAGGTCTTGCCTTGCTCAGCGAGGGTTTTCAACAGCGGCGCTGGCTCCCACAACTCACCGTGCTGATCGTGAAATTCACAGACCCGGTCGTAAACTTTTTTCACTCCAACTGTATTGGCATACCACATCGGGCCGCCGCGCCACGCCGGATAGCCGTAGCCGTTGAGATAGATGATATCAATGTCCACTGCGCGCAAGGCGATGCCTTCTTCAAGAATCTTCGCGCCTTCGTTGATCAGCGCATATTGAGTGCGCTCGATGATCTCTTCGGGCGTGATCTTGCGACGCTCGATGCCGGCTTCTTCGGCGACGCGCTCGATCAGCTTCTCGACTTCCGGGTCGGGAATCCGATTCCTGTTTTCATCGTAGCGATACCAACCGGCGCCGGTCTTCTGTCCGTAGCGACCCATTTCACATAAGCGGTCGGCGAGCGCCGGCTGCCGGATGCCGGGCTTTTCAAGGTGTTTGTATTCCTTGCGAATCCGCCAGCCGACATCCAATCCCGCCAGGTCGCCCATCGCCAGCGGCCCCATCGCAAAACCGAAGTCGTACAACGCGCCGTCCACGTCCTGTGGCAGCGCGCCTTCTTCGACCAGGAACTGCGCTTCGCGGCCGTAGGGCGCGAGCATTCGATTACCGACAAATCCCCGGCAGTTCCCGACCAGCGCGCCAACCTTTTTCAACCGCTTCGCCAGCGCCATCGACGTCGCGATCACCTCGGCGCTCGTCGCTTTGCCGCGCACCATTTCCAGCAAGCGCATCACGTTTGCCGGGCTGAAGTAGTGGTGGCCGATCACCCACTCCGGGCGTGACGTAGCCGAGGCGATCTCATCAATATCAAGCGTCGAAGTATTCGACGCGAGCACCGCGTCCGGTTTGCAGATCTTGTCGAGTTCTGAGAACACTTCCTTCTTCAGTTCCATGCCTTCGAACACTGCTTCGGTCACGATGTCGGCCTCTTCAAAACCGTCGTAAGTCAGCGTCGGCGTGATCGAGGCCATTCGCTGGTCCATAACCTCCTGGCTGAAGCGGCCTTTCTTGACTGAATTGGCGTAGTTCTTTTTGATCGTCGCCAGACCTCGATCCAGGAACTCTTGCGAGGTTTCTTTCAACAGCACCGGGATGCCGGCGTTGGCGTAGTTCATAGCGATGCCGCCGCCCATCGTGCCCGCGCCGACTACGGCAGCTTTGCTAATCTCGAGGGTCTTGGTGTCTTTGGACAAGCCGGGAATCTTGGCGACCTCGCGCTCGCCGAAGAAGACGTGAATCAGCGCCTTGGATTGATCAGAGAATAGACATTCACGAAAGAGCTCGGTCTCGCGCTTGCAGCCTTCGTCGAAGGACAGCTTCGTCGAGGCTTCGACCGCTTCGATAGCCGCCAGCGGCGCCGTCATTCTGCGTCTGGTCTTTTTTGCTTGCTCGCGCGCGGCGGAAAAAGCCGCGGCGTTGGAATCCGGGTCGCCGAGTTTCTCATCACGTTCGCGCGTCTTCGGATGACGTTCATTCCTGGCAATCGCTTCGCGGAGAAACTCGACGGCGCCCTGAAGCAGATCGCCTTCGATGATGCGATCGATGATTCCGGCTTTCAGCGCTTCGCTGGCTTTCACCGGTTCTCCGAAGGCGCACATCTCGACGGCCTTGGCGACGCCTGCCAAGCGCGGCAAACGCTGGGTGCCGGCGGCACCAGGAATGATTCCGAGTTTGACTTCCGGTTGTCCGACCTGCGCGGTTGGCGCGGCAACGCGATAGTGAAAGGCCATCGCTACTTCCAGCCCGCCGCCGAAAGCCGTACCGTGAATGGCCGCCACCGTGGGCTTAGGGCAATCTTCAATCGCCAACAGCAACGGCAGCAGGCTGCCCCGGCCTTTCTCGCCGGAAGTGACCTTGCCGAACTCTTTGATATCCGCGCCGGCGATAAAGGTCCGCCCGCCTCCTATCAACACGACGCCTTTGACTGAATCGTCTTCGGCTGCCGCTGCGATCGCAGCCGCTATGCCTTCCGGGACCCCAGGGCTCAGCGCATTGACCGGTGGATTATTGATGGTGATGATGGCAATCTCGCCTTCGCGTGTCTGTGAAACCAATTCGTTCATTCATGACTCCTTAGTTAGTTAGTTTGATCGTCGAATACCATAGCATCGCTTGGGATGATCCCGCTGAAGCGCCGCTATCCTTAGAGCCGCTTCTCATCAAAGGCTTCAGCGCCACCGGGCAAGCACCATAGAATTTCAGGCCCACAAGGCCGCGTGTCAAGCAGTAAGCGGAATGTTCTCTTGCCATCCTTCAAAACACGCTGCTAGATTAGGCGCCGGCCGCAGCTCATCGATTCGTCCTGTGGGTTGTCTATGTCACTCGATTGCGCGTTGGTTCCGTAGTATCCGTGGTGTCTCGGCGCGCGCGATCGTCTGCACTTCAAAGTCTTAACCCCGACTAGCAGGATGTTCCGAAGGCAGACGGACAGGAGAGAACGCAATGTCTAGGAGTACCGGAAGCGAGACAGATCGCGACGTGCAAGAGGCGCACGCGTCTTTGCTCCAGATCGTGGGAGTTCCGCTCGTTTTCCTGGTGGTGGTCACCGCAGTGGGTTGGATTTTTAACGCTCCATTCGTAGGAGCCGTCATCGGCGCGGCACTAGGAGTCATAGTTCTTGGGATATATCTCTTTCAGATCAAGACCGGTAGGCTCTACTGGCGAGTTGCGACCTTGAATCTGTCCCAGCCAAGCGAGGCGCCGCGCAACCATATTATCTGCATCGACGGCACCGCGATGCACAAAGAAAAGAAGGGAAATGTTTACAGGTTCTACGATTCTATTCAGGACGATTGCAAGCGCTACTATCGCGGGGTCGGCGTCAAGGACAACAAGGATGTGGCGCTCAGGGTTTTTAAGGTGGAACACGGCGGGACGGCGATAGGCGGCGCCACCGGTCACGGCGCTACGGCGCTTTTGAGGCGGGCGTACTTTGATTTTGTGAAGGAGTATCGACCGGGCGATCGGATATTCATCTTTGGATTCAGCAGAGGCGCGGCGATCGCGCGTGTGCTGGCCAACTGGATTTGTCGCGATGAAGGTCTACCGGAGTCCGTTAGGATCCAGTGTCTGAAACGATTGACCAGGGAAGACTCAGTGGAAGACTTCGAGGCAAAATGGCCGGCGACAAAACACACCTGCCAGATCGAGATGCTGGGGCTTTGGGATACCGTTGCTGCCTTTGGAAATCCGTTTAATAAGAAAGACCCGTTCGATTTTACGATCCCAGACGGCGTAAAGAAGACTTACCACCTGGTGTCGATCGACGAGAAGCGGGGGACATTTGACATCACTTTGATCAAGCACAATGGCCAGGATAATCGAGTCGAAGAGATTTGGTTTGCAGGCGACCATAGCAACGTCGGCGGCGGCCTGCCAGACTGCGGGCTGTCCGACATCAGCCTGCGCTTTATGATCAATCGTGCGTCTGGGGCAATCAACTTCACGAAAGAGGCAATCGAATTCAAGGGCCAACCGTTTAAGCTCAAACCCGAAAAGCAAAATGAGGTGGTCAAGCTCTTCTCGGAAGAGTCGGGGTGGTATTGGGGATCGAACATAATCCGAGCGTTCAGAGTTGAAAGCGAAGAGCCCGGGGCATTGCCTCACATTCACAAATCCGTTTTTGAGCTCAAAGAGGCACTGAAGCTGGCTGGCTGCAAGAAGTATTTGCAGAATGTCCCTGAGTTCACGGCGCGCGACGCCTACCGCCTTGAAGAGAGGGACTAGCCGAACATCGGTAAGGCGTCAGATCATCCTGCCATCCAGGCTCAAAGCCCCGCAGCCATCGACCATTTATCTACTGCCCGGCACTTTTCCGACAACCAAAGGCTGAGGTTCGACCTCGCGCCGATAAAAAACACGAGGCCGCTGCACATTTCGTTTCGCCGGATCGGAAACTTTTTCTTCCCCTTGTACGAATGCGATCTTCAGCCCTCGCGGTCCCAGCAATGCAGCCGTTTGCATCTCCGGCACTTTGTCCACGGCGTAGTCCAGCCATTCACGTATCAAAATTATTTGATCTTTGTCGCTATCGGCTGCGGCATTCTTCAGACCATCCTCCACAAGAGCATAAGTCAAAAAACCATGTCCCAGGTTTTCCGCTTCCAAAGCCGCTTGATAGCCTTGCGCCGCCGTAAGAACATAGATCCCTTTTTCGTACGCGAGCTGCGCGAGTCCTTTTGAGTTCATCGGGCCGCGCCGCTTCTCCTCGGATTCCAACGCCTGCCCGCTATTACAGGCGTCGATCACCATCAGGAGACCACTCGCGTCGATGTGCTCGAAAGCCTGCTCGAGCACTCGGTCTGAAATGCTGTGCGCGAGCAGCGAGTTCAGACCCGCCTCATCCAGTCCATCCAGAGGCCCGGCATAGCCAAGGTCATGCGGTATCAAATAGAACCTTTGCTTTTGCGCGGTGCCGTGGCCGGCGAAGTAGACGACTACCGCGTCTTCAGGTTCAGCAGGTTTGATTCGATTCAACACAGCCGGCATGTTCGGCGGCGTTTCACCGTCATTTCCCGAAAGCCGGTTGAGCGCGGCCAAAATGTTCGCTCGGGTTGCATCCTTATTAAAGAGCGGGATCAGCTCAAACCGCGAGAAGTTCGCCAGTTTGCTTTGTGCCTGCCGCAACGTCTCGCCAAAAGTTTGCGCGTCGGCGACTGCATACTTGAGGTTGTATTGCGGATTCGCGTATTCATTGACGCCGACTATCACCACGTACGCGACGCCTTTGCGCTTCAGGCTGTCGCTTCCCTTCAGCGGAAGCGTGGCGTCCGCGCTTTTTATGTTGTCTCGATTGAAGGCGTAAGCGGTGAGCGCATTCTCGCCCGCGACGATTGAGATGGTTTCTTCGAGCGTCGCGTTTGGCTGCGAGTTAAGCACGTCGCCGCGCCATGCCTTTATAAGCGCGCCGTTTCTGAACAGCCTCACGTCGCGCGCTCCGCTACCCGAGCTATGAGTTGCATCCGGCAGCGCTTCCGCGACCTGCACTCTGATCTTGATCTTTCGCGAAGCGATAGGCCGGGTTGCGTTCAGGCTATCGTCAACCAACGCGAGTTTCACTTGAGGCTGGCGGCGATCGACTTGCGCGATGCTTTGAGCAGCGCGTGGCTTTTTGCCCGCCAGAACATCCGCAAGCAGGCCAGGGTAGTAGAACTCGTTGAAGAAAATTTCGACCGGCCTCACATCGAAGGTATTAGCGGCAAAACGCCAAAGAATCGATTTCCACGCTTCTGGGGAGCCGTCAAACAGACCCTCGGGTGTGACAGCCAACCAATCTGCTCCTTCGTTGAAACTCACCAGCGTGGTGAGAGGCGCCGACTGATCGGGCGACCAAATCTTAGCGCTCGCATCCTCGCTGCCCGAAACAATGAACTTGCCGTCCGGGCTGAAGGCTACGGCGATCACCGGGCTGGTATGACCTTCCAGAATGCGAATCGGTTGACCGGTGTTCGGGTCCCAGAGCCGCAGCGTTTTGTCGTAGCCTCCCGAAACCAACACTGTTCCGTCCGGATTGAACGCGACTGCAAAAACGTCCGCGGCGTGGCCTTCAAGGGTGCGGATCAGTTTACCGGTCTGGGTGTTCCACAGCTTGATGGTCTTGTCGCGGCTGGAGGAAGCCAGCATTGTACCGCCAGGGTTGAAGGCAATACCGGTTACTTCGGAAATGTGCCCCGTAAGAGTGTAGACCGTTTTGCCGCTCTCGACGTCCCAGAGCCTGATCGTATTGTCATAGCTTCCGGAAGCGACGGTTTTGCCGTTGGGAGAAAAAGCGAGCGCGCTGATAAGAGTGTAGTGCCCTTCCAGCGTACGAGACCTGCCAGTCTCGACGTCCCATAACCTGACGGTCTTATCAACGCTGCCGGAAGCTATGAGCCGGCCGTCCGGGCTAAAGGCAAGCGCGGTGACGTTGGAAATGTGTCCCGTAAAATCGCGGATCAGTCTTGTGCGCGCCACATCCCAGAGCTTGATAGTTTTATCCGCGCTCGCCGAAGCGAGTTTCTTTCCGTCCCCGCTGAAGGCCACGGCATTGACCTGTGACGAATGCCCCTGCAAGGTATGTATCAAGCCACCGGAGCGCCCGTCCCAAAATTTCACGTTGTTCCTGGTTGCGGTAGCCAGCGTTTTGCCGTCCGGGCTAAAGGCGACTGCGCGGATGTTGGATAAGCGGCCTTCGAGCGTGCGAATCCACTTGCCGGTCGCTCCGTTGGAGAGAATTATTCCGGTCCAACTGCCGGCGGCGAGGGTGTTCCCATCATTGCCGAGAGCCAGGGCGGTGATCGGCGCCGTTGCGCCTTCAATCACGCGGATGGTGTTGCCCTTTTGAAGATCCCAGACCCTGATCGTCTTATCCTGACTTGAAGAAAAAAGGAGTTTGCCGTCCTGACTGAACGCCGCGTAAGTAACAATCCCCAAATGCCCCTGGAGGGTGCGGATTAAGACCCCGCTATCGGCGTTCCAAGTCTTGATGACCTTGTCCTCCCCGGCGGAAGCGAGGACTTGCCCGGCTTCTCCTGGTGGGCCGAACGCGACAGAACGTATGGCGGCCGAGTGGCCCTCCAGAGCGCGGATCAGATGAGCGTCACTCACCTGCCACAGTCTTACAGTTTTGTCCGAGCTTCCCGAGGCCAGAATCTTTCCGTCGCGACTGAAGGCGACTGCGCGAAATTCGGCACCCGGCACTTCAATCGTCTCGATCACCTCGCCGGTGGCCGCGTTCCAGAGATTGATTGTCGCATCGCGGCTACCGGAGGCGATTGTTTTGCCATCCGGACTGAAGGCCACCGCGTTCACTTCATCTTCGTGATCCGCAAGCGTGCGAACCAGCCGCCCAGTCTTGACGTCACAGATCGCGACGGTCTTATCGAGGCTACCGGAAGCAATCGTTTTTCCGTCGGGGCTGAAGGCTATGGACGTTACGCTGTCTCGATGCTGATCGAGAACGCGAAGCATCTGGCCGGTCTCAACTTCCCACAATCGTATGGTCTTATCCGAGCTCGCTGAAGCCACGAGCTTGCCGTCTGGGCTGAATGCCACCGCGCGGACGTTATCCGAGTGCCCGCTCTGAAGCACCAGCTCGGGCCTGTTGACAGCCGGCGCCGGCGCCGGTTGCGGAGCCGACGGTTTACGTTGGGTCGGAGTCTTAGGCGTCGGCTTCGGACGTTGAGTTCGCTGGGCAAAAAGCGGAGCGTTGAGCACGAAGAGTCCGATGACGGCAAATGAGAGAATAGCTTTCATGGTTAGGCCTTTATATTTGATTCTTGTTCTTCATAGCTCAGTACCGAGAGTATTAGCGAGCGTGACTCGAATGAACAGGGCCGAGGACGCTCGCGGTACTGACTCGCCGGTTCCGACAGGCTTAAATGATATGCTTTTTGTCAGCAGGTTCCTAGCAGGCCGCAAGGTCTGGGCCTCGAACGAGTGTTCACGAGAGTGCTCACATACTCAGCGCACAACGAACGCGATGATGCGAAGCGGGCCGCCGCTGCCGCCTCTGATCTTCATCGGCATCGCGATCACCATCGCCACCTTCTCCGGCAAGCGCTCGAGATTTGCCACATTCTCGAACGCCGGGATGCCTTGTCCCATCAAAATGCGGTGGCTCTCGAACAATTGAGACTGACCATAGTCGATGCTTGCGGTGTCCAGGCCGATCGCCTTGATCTTGCGGTTCTCAGTCAACCAGCGGGCCGCTTCGGGCGCAAGCCCCGGGAAGTGAAGCTCAGCGACAGCTTCGGCGCCACGCTTATCGGTGCCGAGGTACTTTTTCCGGTCGGTCCAGTACTCGGACCACCCCGTCTCTAGCAGCACGATCGAGTCGTCCGGGATTCTGCCGTTTCGCGTTTCCCAGGTTTGGAAGTCGGCGACGCTGACTTGATAGTCGCGATCTGCCTTCGAGTTTGCCGATACATTCACCTTGATCGCGCGACCGATCAGCCGGTCCAACGGGATTTGATCGACACTATCCTGCCGCTCGGCGAAATGCACCGGCGCGTCAATGTGAGTCCCGCCGTGTTCGGCTGCGCTGAACTGGTAGGCCGAGTAGTAATACCCTTTGTCTGTGATTCCCGCCGATACCGTGTCCAGCTTGAACGGCTCAGCCGTCGGCCAGTAGACAGTGTCGGGAGCGAAATCGTGCGACAGGTCAACCCACGCACCCGCGGGAAAGACGTTCCGCCCGGTTGGGGCTTCGTGCCGTGAGCAACCAGACAATAGAACCATGCAAGAGATGATAAGGATGATTGTCGAGACAGTTCGGGTTTTCAATGCTCACTCCTTCTTTTCTTCCTGCAGCTTCTTCAGTGTAGCTATGCCGTTCGTGTTCCTGGGATTCAATTCAATCGACCGCTGATAGTCCTTTATCGCAAGCTCCTTATTGCCGTCAATCATGTACGCCTCGCCAAGGCTGTCGTAGGACGTGTTGGCCGCCACCCGCTTCGCGGGTTAGGCCTCGCCCTTCTGTCGCCGCATACCACGGGTTCGCGGACTCACCCGTGGCTTTATTCCGTCACCCTTCCAGGGTTGGTAGTGTCCTAATCTTGTGTTGGTCGACTAGGACACTATCGGGCGACCGCGTATTTGGACTGCGGTGGCGTCTTTGCGTTGCCACCGCTTTCTGTCGTTTCGTGGGCGATAACCAAAAGCGCCGGCAACGCACAAAGGCCGCCGCAGTCCAAATATTCCGTCGCCCGTCACCGGTGTCGTGCGCCAGGCACCTGCAAATATCAACACAAGAATAGGACACTACCCCAGGGTTCGCGGCCGATGATCAACCAGAGATCGCGGTTTTCCATTCAATCTCTATTCTCTATCCTCGACTCCCACCTATCGATGCTCTTTATTCGTGCCGTAACGCATCCATCGGATCGACCTTCGTCGCGCGCAGCGCAGGGATGAAACAGGCTCCCAGAGCGACTCCTGTCAACAAGACTGAAATGGCTGCAAACGTCACAGGGTCGCGTGCGCTCACTCCATAAAGCAGGCTCGCCATTACCCGTGTCAACGCGAACGCGCCAATCAGTCCGATGCCCGCTCCCGCCAGCGCCAGTCTCATGCCCTGACCCACAACCATCGTCAGAACGTCACGCGGCTGCGCTCCGAGCGCCATTCGCACGCCGATCTCATGAGTGCGCTGGGCAACCGAGTATGCAATCACCCCGTAGATTCCAATCGCGCCCAGCCCTAGCGCCACAACGGCGAACGTGGCGAGCAGAATCAAATTGAAGCGCGGGCGCACGATGGCGGTTCCAATTATTTCCTCCATCGTTCTGACTTGTGTGATAGGAATGTCAGGATCGGCAGCCCTTACTTCCTCCCGAATCGCATTCGTCAAACTCGCGGAATCGGCCGTTGTGCGAACCATCAGCCCCATCGACACTGATTGACCCAGCCGACCCATTGAACCCGCCTGCTGCCGCAACGGAACGTAGACGTCCTGACGAGTGTCCCCGGTCAGCGTTCGATTTTTCGCGTCGGCCACTACGCCGACGATGGTCATGTACTGCGAAGTTGCCCGCTCGGGCGGCGCGTCGAGCAAGCGCAGCCGCTTGCCGATCGGGTCTTCATCGGGCCACTGCCTGCGCGCCAGAGTCTCGTTGACGACCGTCACATTGGGCGAACTTTCTCTGTCGAACTCTACAAAGTAGCGGCCGCTGATCAAACGCTGGCCCATCGTCTGAAAGTACTCGGGGCTGACCACCCGAAAGTCGGTGTTGTAGCGCGCGGTCTCGAGTTCAAACGGACGGCCTTCGATCTGCATGATCGTGTCGCTGTTTCCGCCGCCGATTGGAACGCGATCCGAGACCGCGACCGACTGCACACCGGGAAGCGATTGAAGCCGGGTCGTCAGTCCTTCATAAAGACTGGCCACCTGCTGGTTGCTCCCGTAGCGTGTGGCAGGAGGCGACAACCGCATAGTCAGCAGGTGTTCCGGATTGAAGCCGGTAGGTACACGTTGAAGCTCCCAGAAGCTGCGCAGAAGCAAACCGGCGCCGATCAACAGCACCAACGCGAGAGCCGTCTGCGCTACGACGAGCAACTGGCGCAACCAGCCGCGGCTCTGGGCATTCGAAGTTCGACCGCCTTCTTTGAGCGTCGAGATCAGATCAGTCCTGGCCGCCTGAAGCGCGGGGGCAAGACCGAAGAGGACGCCGGTGAACAAGGACACGAGCAGTGTAAACAGCATAACGCGCGAGTCGAGACCGATCTCATCAATTCGCGGAATGTTGCCGGGGTTGATCGCAACCAGCGCATCGAGGATCCATTTGGCGAGCAGCAATGCCGCAGCGCCGCCGGCGGCGGCGAGCACCAGGCTTTCAACCAGCAGTTGCCTGACGATTTGCGAGCGGCTGGCCCCGAGAGCAGTCCGAACAAAGATCTCTTTTTGCCGCGATTCGCTTCGAGCGAGCGAAAGGTTGGCGACATTCGCGCACGCGATCAACAACACCGCGGCAACCGCGCCGAGCAGCACCAGCAGCGCAGGGCGCACGTCGCCGACTATTGCCGTGTGCAGGGGAGTGAGGTACGAGTTGAAGCTTCCATCGGTAGGATAGAAGGTTGGATTTTCGGCCATCAAGCGGCCGATGATTGTCTTCGTCTCGTCTTGTGCCTGCTCGAGCGTAACCCCTTCGCCCAACCGCGCAATTGTCACGAGGCCGTGACTGCCGCGATTGAGATTGCCAGGGTTGAATCCGTAACCAACCCAGACATCGGCGGAAGCCGCAAACTGGAGCTCGATCGGCGATTTGAAGCCGGGAGGCAGCACGCCGGCAATCGTGAAGTTGGCGCCGCTCAGTGTCACCCCCTGTCCGATCACGCGTGGGTCTGCGCCAAATCGTCTCTTCCAGAAACCGTCGCTCAGAATGACGATATTGTTCTTGCCAACGAGATCCTCGTCGCGCGCGAAGCCTCGCCCGAGCGCGACTCTAACGCCGAGCAGATCAAAGTAATTCGATGAAACTACTGCTCCCTGCACGCGCTCCGAATCGCCGCTGCCGGTCAGTGTGAAATTAGCGCCGTTGCTGATGGCGATCTCGGCGAGGCTCTTGGTTTCACCGCGCAGGGTCATATACTCGAGCTCACTCAGACCGTCGCGTGGAAAATCCGGGAAGGAATCGAAAGCCGCCACCAGTCGCTCCGGTCTACTGTAAGGCAGCGGGCGCAGCAACACAGAGTTTACAACGCTGAAGATCGCGGTGTTAGCTCCAATGCCTAACGCCAGCGTGATTACGGCGACGACGCTGAACGCCGGCCGTTTGATAAGCATTCTGGAAGCGAACTTGAGGTCCGCGATTATTGATTCCATCCATATCCTCCCGTTGGCGATTGCCGATTGCCGACTGCCGATTGAAAGCCAAAGCGCGATCAGTTCGCAATTGGCAATCGGCAGTCAGATCATTCGTAGCGCAGCGCAACCATCGGATCGACTTTCGTCGCGCGCAGCGCGGGGATGAAACAGGCTCCCAAAGCCACGCCCGTCAGTAGAATTGAAATGGCCGCAAAGGTCAACGGGTCGCTTGCGCTAACTCCATACAGCAAGCTCGACATAACCCGCGTCAACGCAAACGCGGCTACTACTCCGATGGCTACACCCAACAGCGCCAGCATCAGACCTTGCCTCACAACAAGCCCGAGCACGTCGCGCCGTTCGGCGCCCAACGCCATCCGAATGCCTATCTCGTGCCTGCGCTCGGTGACCGCATACGACATCACGCCGTAGATTCCGACCGAAGCCAGAATCAGCGCCACTCCGGCAAACACGCCAAGTAGCAAGGTGTACAGCCGAGGCTCGGCGACCAGATCGGACAAATGATGCTCGACTGTTTCGGCGCCGGAAACCGGAAGGTCCTTGTCGGCTTCCCAGATCGCCTGCTGCAGGTCTTTCCTCAAACTCATTGGGTCGCCGCTTGAAGCGCGAACCACCAGTGCCGCTCCAAGCCACGGGACCTGCTGATAGGGAACATACATCTCGGGCTTGGCCGGTGAGCTTATTTCTTCCTGCTTGATGTCGCTTGATACGCCGACTATCTCGCGAACCAATCGGCGGCCCATGTAGCCGAGCACGATCTTTCTTCCGATCGGGTTGCTGTCCGGGAAGTACCGCCGAGCAAGCGTCTCGTTGACGATGGCGACACTCGGCGCTCTTGCATCATCGCGGTCATCGAAGTCGCGGCCCGCGCGAACCTGCGCTTTCAGCACGTGGAAGTAGCCAGGCGAGATCGAGCTGTAACGAACACTCGCGTCGCCCGCCGGCAACGGATCGCCTTCGATGTTGAATTGAAAATTGAGCAGCCCGAACCACGTCTCGCAGGTCAACGCGACGCCATCCGCGCCGTGCACTTGTGAAGCTTGTTCCAGCAGCCGCTTGTAGAAACGCGCCTTGGCTTCTTCGTTCGGGTATCGAGAAAACGGCGCCGACACCCACATCGTCAGCAAGCCGTTCGGGTCGTAGCCGAGATCAACGCGCCTCAATCGCAAGAAGCTTTGAACCAGCAATGCGGCCCCGACCAGCAAAACGAGCGCGACCGCGATTTCACCGATGATCAGCGCGTTGCGCGTGCGCTGGTGAACCGAGCCCGAGCCGCGGCCGCCTTCTTTTAGCCACGAGCTCACGTCCGGCCGCGAAGCCTGCCAGGCCGGGACCATGCCAAAGACGATCCCGGTCAACACTGAAATCACAAGCGTGAAGAACACAACCGCGCGATCGATGCGAATCTCAACCGGAAGCTGAAACGCTTCCTTCGAAGGCAGAATTCCGATGAGTAGATCCAGCCCCCACGCCGCGAGCAGCAGCCCGACTGCTCCCCCCGCAAGTCCGAGCACTACGCTCTCGGTAAGCAACTGCCGCATCAGTCTCGAGCGCCGCGCTCCAAGCGCGAGCCGTATTGCCATCTCTTTGCGCCGCGAGGCCGCGCGCGCCAGCAGAAGGTTCGCAACATTTGTGCAGGCGATCAGCAGCACGCAACCAACCGCGCCCAGCAACACAAACAGCGCGGTTCTCGTGCCGCCCATCAGCTTGTCCCGAAATGGAGTCAGTTGCGCGGTCCAACCTCTGTTTGCTTTCGGGTACTGCGCTTCCAGACGACTGGCGATCGCCTCGAGTTCGGCCTGCCCGCTCTCGACCGACTGATCGGGATTTAGCCGTCCGACAACGTTGAAGTAGCGGTTGGAGCGGTTGCGCATCTCGCCTGAGTTTCGCGCAAGCGGAGTCCATACCTCGGCGTAGCTCGGAAACTTGAAGTCGGGCGGCATAACTCCGATGACCGTCGTCCCGCCCTCGAACGTGTTGAAGGTCCTGCCGACGACCGACGGGTCGCCCCCGAAGCGCCGCATCCATAGCCTGTAGCTGAGCACGACCGTCTCCGGTGAGTTGAGCTCGCCGTCTTCAGGCGAGAACGCCCGGCCAAGCAAAGGCTGAACGCCAAAGGTCTGAAAGAAATTGAAAGACACTCGCGCTCCGTTAAAGACGTCGGGCTGATCCGTGTCCTTCAAGTTGAAGCCGCCGCCGCCCGAGAGAACCGCGAGTTCTTCGAATGCCTGGCTCTGTTCTTTCCAGTCCCAGAAATCGGCGGGCGATACGCCGGCAGTCTCGCTTTGCGGGTTCAGCGAATTCACCGACTCTGCCGAGACCAATCTTTCAGGCTCCGCATAAGGCAACGGTCTGAGCATCACGGCATTGACCACGCTGAAGATCGCGCTGTTGGCGCCGATGCCCAGCCCAAGCGCCACCACGGCGACTGCCGTGAAGCCCGGCTTCTTGAGCAGCATTCTGATTCCGTATCGTAAGTCTCTCAGCAGAGTTTCCATCGGTAGCCTCCGGATTTCAGATTGCCGATTGCCGATTCAACTTGATCACTGTATGACGCGCCCAGCAATTCGCAAATCGGAAATCGCCAATCGTCAATTACTTCACTCGGACCTCAGGGCGATCATCGGGTCCACTTTGGTAGCACGGCGGGCGGGAACGAAACTGGCTCCCAGCGCCACCCCTGCCAGCAACACCGATATCGCTGCGAAGGTGAACGGGTCGGTAGCACTAACCTGAAACAGCAGACTCTCCATCACTCGCGTCAAAGCTAGAGCGCCAGCCAGACCCATTGCCGTGCCTATCACCGTAAGCGCAGCCGCCTGTCCAACAACCAGCCTGATGACGTCGCGTCGCTGCGCCCCGAGCGCCATGCGGATTCCGATCTCGCGAGTGCGCCCGGCAACCGTGTAAGTCATCATGCCGTAGATGCCCACCGCTGCGAGAACCAAAGCAATAGCAGCGAAGATTCCAAGCAAAGCCATCGTCAGCCGGGGCTGCGCGACGGACTCGGAGAGATACCGCTTCATTGTCTTGACGTCGGAGATCGGCTGGTCTTTGTCGACTGCCTGAACCTGGCTCCGCACTGCGGCCACAAGGCTCGCCGGATCACTGGCCGAATGTACGACGAGTGTCGTCGATCTCATCGAGTATTGAAGATATGGGAGGTACACTTCGGGTTGTAGCTCGACATCAAGGCTCTGTTGCCTGATGTTCCCGACTACGCCGACGACTTTGCGGCAAAAGCCTGTCTTGCAATCGAAGCCGATCCCTTTGCCGATCGGATCCTGATCCGCGAAGAAGCGGCGGGCCATCGATTCGTTGATTAGCACAACTTCGGTTGAGCCGCGATTGTCTCGCTCGTCGAAGAAGCGGCCGTTCAGCAGCGGAATTCCCATAGCATGAAAGTAATCCGGACTTGCGATGCCGACGATGATTGGCTGGTCCCGCCCCTGCTGCGGCGGCGGAGAACCTTCGACTTGGAAGAATGCCGCCATGGTGTATTCCGATAGGCGATGACTGATCGCGCCCACGGACTCCACACCGGGCAGCGTACCTACTCCCCCAAGCACCTGCTCGAAGAATTGCGTAGCCCGCTGAGGATCGCTGTACTTAGCTCTCGGCAGCTCGAGACGCATCGTCAGGACATTCTCGGCGCGGAAGCCGGGTTCGACATCTATCAGCCGCACGAAGCTCTTGATCATCAGTCCGGCGCCGACCAGCAGCACGAGTGCGAGCGCAAGCTCGGCGACCACCAGCAAGCCTCGAAGGCTGCGCATTCCGTAACCGAACCGTGCTGTCCTTCCTCCTTCCTTGAGCGCGTCCGTCAGATCCGGCTTTGACGCCGCAAACGCGGGAGCAATACCAAAGACGATTCCCGTCACCATTGAAACTACTAACGTGAACGCGAGCGCTTGCTTATCGATCCCGATTCCATTCAAGCCGTGAAACGTCTTAGCCATCCCGGGTGGAATCGCCGCCAACAACAAGTCTATGCCCCACATCGCCAGCAAGACGCCGATCGATCCGCCCAGGAATGCGATCACCACGGACTCGGTGAGCAACTGCCGCACTAACCTCCAGCGACCCGCGCCCACCGCAACTCGAATTGCCATTTCTTTCTGGCGAGTCGCCGCGCGCGCCAGCATCAAGTTTGCAACGTTGGCGCACGCTATCAGCAGCACGAACCCGACTGCTCCGAGCAAGACCAGGACTGCGAGTCGAACGTTCTTAACGAGCCGCTCATGAAGTCGTACAACTTCGATACGCATCTCAGCGCCATGCCCCGGTCCGTCATCCGGGAGCCTGCTCGAAATGATCGCGAGTTCCGACCCGGCGCGTTCGATCGTCATCCCCGGCTTGAGCCGGCCAATCACATCCACGAACGTGAATATTTCCCCTCCCCTCTCTTGCTTGGCGTCAAGCGCGATCGGCAGCCAGACATCGAAGCCGCGTGGAAACTCGAAACTCGCCGGCATCACTCCTACCACGGTGTAGCTCTTGCCGCTGAGCATCAGGCTCTGATCCGTGAGCGAAGAGTCATTTCCGAATCGGCGCCGCCAGAACCCCTGACTGACGACCGCCACTTGATTGTGTCCTGGCCGGTCTTCTTCAACCAAGAAAGTTCGGCCCATCAGAGGCTGGACCCCGAGCAGAGGGAAAAGCGTCGCGCTCACTTGCGCACAGGGCACGCGATCAGGTTCGCCGCCTCCCGACAGGTTGAAGTTGTTGTAGGTGTGAGCGGCAACCTGCTCGAGCGATTCGCTCTGCTCTTGCCAATCAAGAAACTCGCGGCCCGTGGTGCCCCCGAATCCTCCTTTCACTGCGATCTTATCGACAGCAACGATTTGTTCGGGATCGTCGAAGGGCAACGAGCGCAGAAGGACCGCGTTGACCACGCTGAAGATCGCGGTGTTGGCGCCAATGCCGAGCGCGAGAACTATAACCGCGACGGCGGTAAAGCCGGGACTCTTTGCGAGCATTCGAAAGGCATAGCGAAGATCTTGCGACAGGGTCTCCATTGTTCCTCCCCGGAAGGGCTCGCGGGTCGATACAAATGAGCGAGCCTGGCAGATTCAGAATTGCAAGCCCACAACTTCACTTCGATCCGGCGCTTGGGCTCAACACGAAGCGAACTATCAGCGATAGATTCCGGCGGCGGCCGAGAACATCCAACTCAACGCTACCGCTATGAGCGCGAGGATCATGCTTCTTCTAAGGTATCTGTTGTTCACGATGGTGCGACCTCTATTCGAGTCCGGACGAACATCCGTCACAGCGTTAGACCAACTTCCGTGCCACAAGCACTTCGGCCTAAGTTCTGGATTTAGTTTAGTTCGAAGAGTAGTTTTGAGCTGGCGTGTGCGCCTTTGGGAAAGGCGAATCTCAGATTCAGAAATCCAGGCAAGAGGGCATGGAGTTCAGGCTCGAATGTCTTCTCTGCGTGACCCTTGCGTCCTCTGCGTCTCCGCGGTTAACCTATCGCCGAAATCACGCACCGCAGAGTCGCCGAGCACGCAGAGATGGCGCAGAGAAATTGAAGTTGGGACACTACCCGTAGCCGCCGAACTAACGATGAAAGGATGCTGTCTAGGGCCGGCCCCCTTCTCTTCTCGGTCTGCCACCAGTCCTGTTTCTTCTTCTATCGGTCATCTGCTGGAACTGCTCCCACTGCTCCGGTGTGAGCACCGACTGCAATCGCTCATCGGTATTCTTGCGCACGTCTCGGAACCTGGGCTCCGACTCTTTGCGCAACTCGGTCAATTGCTTTCGCGCGTCTTCAAATATGCCGCTGATCTCGGTTCTCTGATCCGATGTTAGATTCAACTTGTCGAGCATCTGTTCGAATCCGCCTCGGCCCCCGGCTCGCGGAGACCACTGTCGCGAGCGATAGATGTTCATCGCCAGCCCGCCCGCGATAAAGCCGACAACGAAGAGCAAGAGAACCGCGAGTCGAACCTGCCATTTACTCTTAGCGTTACTGTCCATCACCGTCCTCCAGGTCGTACATTGTCGCGACCACTTGATCGTTCGCCATCTCGTCATCGCCGATATCGCCGCTCTCCAACACCACATATTCAGGCGAATACAGATTCTGGCTGGCCGCCACCGCCGCCGTCGGCGCTTGCCACTCAGGGCTCGGACTAAAGATCGTCATGCCGGTAAGGATCACCAGCAACAGAGCCATCGTTGACACCAGCGCGCCGGCGGCTTTCCACATTCTCAGGATCGCGGGCTCCTCAGACGAGAGCCGTCTTTCTCTCAGCGCCGCCATTACTCGAGTCTTGAAAAAAGGTCCAACGTCGATTGCTTCAGAGGTTCGAGCTTGTATGAGAGAAGCCGCGATCCGCGCCGCAAGATACGCCGACTTGCAGGCATCGCAGCTTGCGATGTGCGATTCAGCACTTGCGATATCGCCGCCGCTGAGGCTGCTAAAGGGCTTCTCTTCGAGCATCTTTATTATGTGCGTGTCTCGCATGGTGCTATCCGCCTTTCCGCGCGTCTTAGGCTTTTGTCAGGCTGCGGTCGAGCAGTTTTTCAACCGCCTTGCGCATCTTGCGGCGCGCGCGAAATGCCTTCACCTTTACATTCGATTTCGACAAGCCAGTCATTTCGGCTACTTCATTGACCGAGAGTTTCTCGCCGTCAATCGACATCAGAACCAGCCGGTCGCCGGGCGGCAACTCGCTCAGGACTTTCTCCGCGAGATCCGAGGCGACCAGGCCGCGCTCGCTGGACTTGTGCCGCTCGACGGAAAGCCCGGCCATTTGGTTCTCCAGCCAGGCGCCTTCGTGATCGGTCAGCTCAGAAACCATGGACTCAGGTCTGCGCTGCGCGCTTCTGAGCATGTTGATGCACTGGTTCGTCGTAATACGCGTAAGCCATCCCTCGAAAGAGCCCCGTCCCTCGTAGCTTGAAAGCTGCGTGTAAGCTTTCAGCAAGGCTTCCTGAGCGGCGTCTTCGACCTGTGCGCGCTGGCGAAAGAATTTGCTTGCGATGGAAAAGACTCGCGGACTATGCCGGCGCACGATCTCCTCAAACGCGCTCTCGTCGCCTTCGCGCGCCAGCCTCACCAGTTCCAGGTCCGAAGCCTGTTCGATGTCGCTTGCCAGAGCCGCTCCTGATCAAGATTCAAAAATGGCAGGCCCTCGAACAGCCGGGCCTGCCGTCAATGCTCTCTGCGCTCACTTGGCGCTTTGTTTGTTAGCGCGCCGTTCGGTCCATTTTGATTTGCGCTGCTCTCGCGTCTGCTCGAGCTTGGCCTTCTGTTCCGCGGTCAGAACAGAAAGCGTTTCCTCGTGGAGGCGAGACTGCTCGCCCATCAGCTTGGCTTCAAGCGGCGCTATTTCGCTGAGCTTTTGAGCCACCAGAGCCTCATTGAATGTCCCGCCCTGGCTTGCCTGACGAATCTCCTGCCGCTTTGCGCGAATCTGCTCCATCAAAGGACGGAGGTTCTGACTGTGACTTTGCCGGATCTGCTTCATCTGAGCCTTCTGCGCGTTGGTCAAATCGAGATTGCGAAAGAAAGCGCCCCCCATGCGGCCGCCGCCTCGCATCCCCTGTCTGCGCTCTTGCCCGCGCCCTTCAGCATGACGCTCTCTTTGCGCTCCCGCTTCTTTCGATTGCGCTATCGCAACCGGGATGGCTACGGCGATGGCCATAACACCAGCCAAAGCGAAAGCGTGAATTCGGTTTAGTTTACCCATGTTACCTCTCTCTTTATTAGCATCGTCTTATTCCTTTCGAAGGTTCCATCTGCTTAGACACTCTGGTCCAGCCAATGGTTACAAGCGGCAGTAAGTTTCTGGTTTCTAGTGTCCTGTAACAGGGAATTCGATAGCAGCTTCTCATTAACACCCAACTTTCAGTTGGGTGTTGGTGAATCAGCGGTCGGTCGCAACCGTTTCAACGGTTTTGCCGCCTAGTGGACGTGGCGAAACTGTTGAAACAGTTCGGAGATCCGCGCTCCACAAATCACCCCTCTTGAAGAGGGGTGTTAATGAGAGGACAACGAATCATAGCAACCTCAACAAGACTCTGCCGACTTCCGAGACACTACCGATTTCGATGTTACAGTTCACTAGTTTCGGCTTTTCCGGTTCTCCGTTCGACGCTTATCTGATTGAACCAGAAACTACAAACTAGAAACCAGAAACTAGAAACCATTTTCAAACCAGAAACCATCTTCATTCATACCGCAGCGCCACCATCGGATCGACCTTGATCGCCCGGCGCGCAGGGACCAAACAGGCCACTAAAGCCACTCCACTCAGCAGCGACGCGAAAACGAGATACGTCGCGACATCAGTGGGACCGACTCCAAACAGCAGACCGGACATCAACCGCGTGAGCCCGAACGCCGCCAACAAACCCACCTCCACTCCTGCGAGCGCCAAGGCGGGACTATGAACCCTGAACTCGGAACCCTGAACCCGGAACTCTGAACCCAGAACCTATTCGTATCTAAGCGCCGTCATCGGATCTACCTTCGTAGCCCGGCGCGCCGGGACCAAACAGGCTCCCAGAGCCACTATCATCAGCAGCAGCGGAACTGTGATGAAAACAATCGGCTCAGTCGCGCTGACGCCGAACAGCAGACTCTGGATAGTCCGGGTCAGCGCAAAGGAGCACACCAACCCCAGCGCAACACCCATCAGCGTGAGCAACGCTCCCTGGCGCACAACCAGCTTCAGCACATCAATGCCCCGTGCGCCGAGCGCTACGCGAATGCCAATCTCGCGAGTGCGCTGCTCAACGAGGGTCGACATAACCGCATACAACCCGACCGACGCGAGCAACAGACCCGCCGCCGCAAAGATCGAGATCAACAGCATCGCGAATCTTCGTTGCTCGACCGATTCGGCTATCACGTTGCTCATCGTTCGGACGTCATAGACCGGCAGCTCTTCATCGACGGCTCTGATTCTCTCTCGGATTGCCGGAACAAACGCGGCCGGATCACCCGAGGTTCGCGCGATGAAGACCACGTTCCGCCGCGTGCGCGGAACTTGAAAGATCGGCATGTATGAAGCCGGCCGAGGTTCCGTCTCAAGCGAAGAAACTCTCACATCGGCAACGACGCCGGTGACGTTGAGCCACGTCACTCCCCCTCGAGCTTCAAAACCGCCCCAGCGTATGCGCTTGCCGATTGGATCCTCACCAGGCCAGAACTTGTGCGCGAACGTCTGGTTGATGACCACCACGAGCACTGCGCCTTCGCGATCGTCGTCGGTGAAGCCGCGGCCCTCGAGCATCTGAATTCCCATCGCGCGGAAGTAGTCGTTGCTCACCCAGGCATTGCTTGCGGTGTGAAACGTATTCTGATCCTCGCCTTCTATGCGGAAGCCGATGGTCCAGTCGTCGGAAAGCGGCAGATTGGAAGCGACGCTGACGGCTTCGACGCCAGGCAGCGCCGCGATGCCCTCGAGCGCGCGCTTGTACATCGCCTTGCCCAACTCGATCTTCGGATAGCGATTCGCCGGCATCGAGGTGCGCGCGACCACTACGCCTTCCGGGTTAAACCCGGGCGGCGCGTGCAACAAGCGGATGAAGCTACCGATCAACAAGCCGGCGCCAATCAGCAGCACCAACGCCGAGGCGGTCTCAAAAACTACAAGCGTGCCACGCAAACGCTTGCTCGCGCGGCCCCCGCTTGCGCGGCCACCTGACTCCTTGAGCGACTCATTCAAGTTCACCCGAGATGATTGAATCGCGGGAGCCAATCCGAATATCACGCCGGTCAGCACTGAAACGGCAAAGGTAAACCCGAGCACGCGCCCGTCGAGGCTGACCTCCAGTAGCCGAGGCAGGTTGCTCGGGCCAAATTTCACCATGAGCTCTACTGCCCACGAAGCGAGCAGCAACCCTAACCCTCCGCCAAGCAGCGCCAGCAGCAAGCTCTCGGTCAGCAGTTGCCGCAGAAGCCGTCCGGTGCTCGCGCCGACAGCGGTGCGAATCGCCATCTCTTTCACGCGCCCCTGAGATCGCGCAAGCAGCAAGTTTGCGACGTTCGCACAACCAACGAGAAGCACGAGCCCAACGGCGCCGAACAGCACCAGCAAAACCGTTCGCACCGGTTTCACCATCTGTTGTTCGAGTCCGATCACACTCGCGGCAATCTCGATGTTGCCCTTGTAGATGTCCGGATGTTCGTTTTGCATCCGCTCGGAGACGGCTTGAATGTCTGACTGCGCATGTTCGAACGACACGCCGGGCTTCATGCGGCCGATGACACCGTAGTCGAAGCTGTCGCGACGGTGCTTCTCTTCGGCGGTCATCGCCATCGGCACCCACAGATCGACTGAATCCGAAAACGTGTTGTCTGTCGAGGGAAACTGAAAACGCGCCGGCATAACGCCAATGATTGTGTAAGGCTTCTCGTCGAGCCTTACCGTTCGCCCTGAGATTTCGGCATCCGAGCCGAAGCGGGTTCCCCACAGCCGCTCGCTGATCAAAATGACTGCGGCCGCGCCCTGCCTGTCCTCATCTTCGGTGAACGCGCGCCCGATTTTCGGCGGCACGCCGAGCAACGGGAAGAGGCTCGCCGATACGCGAGCGACCTGAATACGCGCCGCTTCGCCCTGCCCCGTCAGATTCAGATTCTCGGTGGTGAACGCTGCGATGTTCGAGAAGACGCCGTTGCCATCTTTGTAGTCCCAGAACTCGGCTGCCGAGACCGCGCCTGTTGCGAGATTCAACTTAGGCAGCGACTCCTGGACGAGCAGAAGTCGATCGGGTTCAGCGTACGGAAGCGGCCGCAGAAGAACCGCGTTGACGACGCTGAAGATCGCGGTGCTCGCCGCGATTCCCAGCGCCAGCACCCCAACGGCGACAAGCGTAAAGGACGGGCTGCGAAACAGCATTCGCAACCCGAAGCGTAGATCTTGAAAGAGGCTTTCCATCTTAAACCTTTCGGTTCAGGGTTCAGGGTTTCTAGTTTCTGGTTTCTGGTTTCTGGTTAGAGTCCGTAGCAGACTCAGAAAGCAGACACCAGAAGCGATAAACCAGACACTAGAAACCAGAAACGAGAAACCCGGAACCCCGAACCCGGAACCGCGAAACTTATTCGTACCTCAGCGCGGCCATCGGATCGACTTTCGTCGCGCGGTGGGCCGGCACCAGGCTGGCTACCAGAGCCACTCCTGTCAGAACAAGTGCAATCGCTCCGAACGTGATCGGATCGGTTGCGCTCACGCCAAACAACAAGGTCGACATCAATCGCGTCAGGACAAACGCTGCTCCTAAACCGATCGACACTCCGATCAACGCCATCGTTATGCCTTGACCAACGATGAGCTTGAGCACATCGCCCGACTGCGCTCCGAGCGCTATGCGAATCCCGATTTCGTGCGAGCGCTGGGTGACCGAGTACGAGATCACGCCGTAGATGCCGACCGCCGCCAGCGTCAAAGCCACCGCGGCGAACACACCCAACAGCAGCATGTTGAAGCGGCGCTGCGACATCTTCTCCGACAACGTTTGGTGCATGGTCTTGATGTCGTAGACCGATTGATCCTTGTCTATCGCCCACACTTCGTTGCGCAGCGCCCCGGCGAAACTCGCGGGATCGGTCGCCGTGCGCGCGACAATCGTCAACGCGTTGTCGGGGTTCTGAGCTTCAGGCAGGAAAGTTTCCGGACGCGGGGCTTTGTCGAATCCGGTGCGGCGCATGTCGGCGACCACCCCTACAATTGTGATCCAGGGATTCTGAGGCGCCGGGCCGCCATAAACGAATCGCTTGCCTATCGGGTCTTCGCCGTCAAAGAACCGGTTGGCGAAGGTCTGGTTGATTATGACGACCGGTGTCGCGCCATCTACATCGCGGTCATCGAACTCTCGCCCGCGGAGCAGCGGTATGCCCATCGCTCTGAAGTAACTGGGCGATATCGAGTCCAGGGGCACCTCGATCGCTTCCGCTCCGGTTGGCACCGGCCGCCCTTCGATCGAGAAGTTCGTGGAGTTTGGGGTGTCGGTGATAAACACGCTCGAAATCGCGCCGGCCGATTGCACGCCGGGCACTGCCTCCATTCGCTGGAGAAGCTGCTGATAAAAGCCCACAATCTGCTTGCCGTCGCGATACTTCGAGCCCGGCAACTGAATCCGCATCGTCAGCAGGCTGTCCGGATTGAAGCCGAGCTCGAACTGTTGAAGACGCATGAAGCTCTTGATCAACAGGCCCGCGCCGATGAGCAGAACCAGAGAAAGCGCGATCTCTGAAACGACGAGTGAATTGCGAACGCGTCTTCCGCGGACTCCGCCTGTCGATCCTCGGCCGCCTTCCTTGAGCGATTCGTTCGGGTCGGACTTCGAAGATTGCAACGCGGGCACGAGGCCGAAGATCAATCCCGTGAGCAGCGAGACCCCAAGCGTGAATGCCAGCACCCTGCCGTCGATGCCGGTCTGATCGAGACGTGGAATGTCCGACGGGCTAAGCGCCACCAGTACGTCCAGCCCCCACACGGCAAGCAGCAGCCCGGCCGCGCCGCCGGCCAGGGCGAGCAAGGCGCTCTCGGTCAGCACCTGCCGGATGATTCGCCAGCGGCCCGCCCCAAGCGCTACCCTGATCGCCACTTCCTTTTCTCTCAACGCCGCGCGCGCCAGAAGCAGGTTCGCGACATTGGCACACGCGATCAGCAAAACGAAAGCAACCGCGCCGAGCAGTATCAGCAGCGCCGGTCTGACCGTGCCAGTCTCCTGATCGTGCAGCGGCACCAGGTTTATTCCGTAGCCCGATTGAGAGTACTGGTCGTCAAGCCGTTTCGCGATGCCGCCCATATCAGCGCGCGCCTGTTCGATCGTGACGCCAGGTTTGAGCCGGCCGACGGCCTTGTATGAAATTGAGTTCCGCGCCTGCCTCCTTTGAGGGTTGAGCGCAAGCGGTATCCACAGCTCGGTCTGCTTCTCAGGAAAGGTGAAGCTTGCCGGCATGACTCCGAGGACCGTTCGGTTGACGCCGTTGAGGCTGATAGACTGGCCGACGATGCCGGGGTCGCCGCCAAAGCGTCTTTTCCAGAGTCCGTTGCTCAAGACTACGACCAGGTCTTTGCCAGGCTCTTCCTCCGCTTGAGTGAAGATGTTCCCCAGGGCAGGCTCGACACCGAGGACCGAGAACAGGCTTGCGGTGGTCCATACGCCGACAACTCTCACCGGGTCGCCGGTCCCGGTCAGGTTGAAACTTCGATCGTTGAAGGCGGCCATGTCTTCATAGACCTGGTTCTGCTCTGTGTAGTCGACGTAGTTCGGATACGAGTGCCAGTCTTGCGCCACCCCGAGCTTAGGATTGTCCATCCAGATCATCGAGATTCGATCCGCGTTCTTGTAAGGCAGCGGGCGAAGCAAAATGGCGTTGACCACACTGAAAATCGCGGTGTTCGCGCCGATGCCGATAGCCAAAGCCAGGACTACTATGATCGTGAACGAAGGCTTGGTACGAAGCATACGAACCGCATAACGAAGATCTTGAAGCAGAGTTTCCATCGGCACCTCCAGGCAAACGGTTCTTAGTTCGTGGTTCAGGGTTCCGGGTTCGGAGTTTGTAGTCCCGCCTTCAGGCGGAAGGTCGTAGCCGGGTTGATGAGTTCTTACCACAAACTTCCGCCTGAAGGCGGGACTACGAACCCGGACCTCGGAACTCTAAACCAGGAGTAGTAGCCAAATCGCGTGCCGTTGCGTGAGATGATCGAAGTGTTGAGGTTGTTACGTCTGTCGGGGTCAAGGCAGGAGGCGGTCTGTGATTCGTGTGCGCTTGCGGGATGGCGCTTCCCAAAACCGGCCATTGCACGAGCGTGATTTGATCGCCTTCCGTTTGAATCGGAGATTCCTTCGCCGGTCCAGGTGCGCAGCGTTCTTCACATCACCCGCGTAGCGGGGGGCAGCACCCTGACGCCAAACACCCCGTCGGCTTGACGGACCCACACAAGCTCGACGCTACCCGCGCACGCGTCCTGTGATTCACACCTTGCAGACCAGAGGCGGATCAGTGTATTCACAAAGAGTCCACTTCGCGATAGGACAACCTGAAAAGATCAAAGGGAGATTCGCACTGATGAGAAGACTTTTGCTTCTAGCCGCAATATCCGCATTGGCGATCCACGCCGGTTACTCTCAGAGTCGAGGCACTGACGATGCGAGGCAGTTCAAGTCGGGAGAGGTCGTTCAACTTTCCGACGGTCTCACCGCAAGGATCACGAAGTCCACGATGTCCCACTTCGCAGCCGTTAAGGTGAAGGGCCAGCCGGTCGTAGTGCTTCTCGAGTTGGACGCCGGCAAGAAAAGCGCGACGCTTTCTTATAAGCTCAGTGCTGATTCGAAATTGTCGGAAGTCTACCTGGCCATGGGAACACAAAGAATAGCTCCTCGCGCAGTGATTGAGGACTTTCCAAGCTGGGGCGCGGACAACGATAAAGAGGTTGAGATTCTGGATCCGGCGGATAAGTCCGGCAGTGTTGTTCTCACGTTCGAGCGAAAGGGCTCACTCGCTCTCCTGTTCGATGTTCCGCTGGACCAGGCGAAGACTCCACAAAAGTTCTCCATCATGCTTCGAACGGTTTTACCTAAGGACGAACAGCATTCTTTCGTTGTAAACCTGTGAGCGCTAGCAGGCTGCTGAAAAAGCCAAAGAGGGTCCCTCCAGCGGAGTGCCGATAATCCCACCAACGCAGTTGGTGGTCCACCAACTGCGTTGGTGGGATTGCACCTGGATACTTGTGTGTCATCGACTCTTTCAGCAGCCTGCTAAGAATGCGCACTATCGCCGATCTCCTATCCGCAACCATTACGAATCACGGTCACTCACACCTGAGCGCCACCATCGGATCTACTTTCGTCGCGCGGCGCGCCGGGATGAAACTGGCTGCCAGAGCCACTCCGGCCAACGCTGCTGAAGTCACCACAAAGATCGCCGGGTCCGTCGCGCTTACGCCGAACAGCAGACTCGTCATTAATCGCGTCAATGCAAACGCTCCCACCAATCCGAGGGCTATGCCCGCTATTACAAGCTTCAACCCCTGCGTGACAACAAGGTTCAAAACGTCACTCCCGCGAGCTCCCAGCGCCATGCGTATGCCGATCTCGTGCGAGCGTTGCGTCACCGAAAAGCTCATCACTCCATAGATGCCAACAGCCGCCAACATCAGGGCAACACCTGCAAACGCTACGAGCAGCATCATCGCGAATCGTTGTTGCGATATTGAAGCTGTGATCAGCTCCTCCATCGGTTTGACGTTGTAAACGGGCTGGTCCTTGTCGACGTCGAGTACCTGCCCGCGCACCGCCGGCGCAAGAGCAAGCGGATCCGACTCAGTTCTCACAACAAGGCTCATGGTCCGGGTCGCCGGGGCGAAGTATTGATCCGGAATCTGATTGTAGTTGGCGTACATCTGAAATCGGATATTCGATTGCGCGTCGGCTTCCCAACTCAGATGCTTGATGTGTTTCACTATCCCGATTACCTCGAATCGGATGTTGCCCTCGTTCAGAAACAGGCGCTGGCCGATGGGATCTCTATCGGGAAAGAGCTCGCGCGCCATGTTGTCATCGATTATCGCTGCCAGCGGCGTTTTGTCGGTCTCCTGTTCCGTGAAGGTCCTTCCGCTGAGCAGCGGAATGCCCATCGCGCGAAAATAGCCGGCGCCGACCTGCGAATTCACCGTCAAATTCTGGTCGCCGTAGCTGGAGAACTTTTGGCCTTCGAGCAGCACGCTGGTCACATTGGCTCCGCCGAGCGGCACGCTGCTGGTAAAGGCCGCCGCTTGAACCCCAGGCAAAGATCCGATGCGTTGTTCGAGCTGTTTGTAGAACGCTCGCGCCCTCGTGCCTTCGGAGTACCTCGTCGGCGACAGCGAGAACGTCATCGTGAGCAGGTTCCGGGGATTGAACCCGGCGTCGATCTGGCGCAACCGGGAAAACGTCTTTAGCATAAGGCCGGCGCCGATCAGCAGGACCAACGCGAGCGCTACTTCCGCGACTACCAGGACCGACCTCATGCGATGGCGGCCGGCGGTCGAGCCTCGCCCGCCTTCTTTGAGCGTTTCATTCAGATCGGGCCCTGAAGACTGCAACGCCGGCGCGAGACCGAAGACGATCCCGGTCACGATCGACGCCGCAAGCGTGAAGCCGAGCACGTTATGGTCGAGAGCGATCTCTTTGATCCACGGAATGCTGTTGGGTATCGCTGCCAGCAGCAACTCGGCGCCCCACATTGCGAGCAACAACCCCAGCGCGCCTCCGGCCACCGAAAGCGCAACGCTTTCAGTCAACAGTTGCCTGACAACTCGGAATCGGCTTGCGCCCAGCGCGCTGCGAATCGCGATTTCCTTTTGCCGCGCGGCGCCTCGCGCGAGCAGAAGATTCGCTACGTTCGCGCAGGCGATCAACAACACGAAGCCAACCGCCCCCAGAAGCAACAGCAGAGACGGGCGCATGTCCCCTACCATGTCGTTGTAGATCGAGTTGATCGTCACTCGAAGGCCGTTGTTGGTCTTCGGATATTGCTGCTCGAGCGCTTCGGCTATGATGTCCATATCCGCTTGAGCCTGCTGTGCGTTAACACCGGGCTTCAACCGCGCGATCGCCACCATGCCTCCGTGCTCTTCTCGCGCTTGCTTCAAGCGATCAGGCATGAAGCTTAGCGGGACGAACACATCGGCCGGCGTGTAAAACTGAAAACTCGGCGGCAGGATTCCGACGACGGTGAAACTCGAGTCGTAAAGCGTGATGGGCTTGCCGACCAGCGCCGGGTCGGATCCGAATCGCCGTTTCCACAATCCATCGCTTATGAGGACTACCGGCGCTTTGGTTTGCTCTTCTTCCTCGGAAAAAGAACGGCCAGCCTGAGGGGTAACCCCAAGCGTCGAGAAAAAATTCGCGGTGATTTGTCTCGCGATCAATCGTTCAGGCTCACCGGTACCGGTGAGGTTAACGTTGTCGCGGCGGGCGATGGCCGTCTGTTCGAAGCTTTGATTCCGATCGCGCCAGTCGACAAAGTCAGGAAGCGAAGGCGATGCGTGCTCGATTCGACCCTGCTTCTCCCAAAGCACGACTAACCTGCCCGGGTCTTCGTAGGGGAGCGGGCGCAGTAGCACGGTGTTGACCACGCTGAAAATCGCGGTGTTCGCTCCGATGCCAAGCGCTATCGTAATGAGCGCGACCAGCGTGAAACCGGGGCTTCGCGTCATCATTCGAATTCCGAACCTGAGATCTTTCAATAGAGTTTCCATCAGTTCTCCTTGGTGAAGGGTTCAGGGTTTCTGGTTCAGGGTTCAGAGTTCAGAGTTCCGAGTTCAGAGTTCCGAGTTCAGAGTTCCGAGTTCAGGGTTCAGGGTTCAGGGTTCAGGGTTGAAGCGCATGGAGTTCAGGCTTTAGCCTGGTTGTGCGTCGCTGGAGG